>CAYUKE010000196.1:0-6650 GCA_964445185.1 uncultured Geminicoccaceae bacterium | reverse complement strand
CGAGCGCCGAGGTCGGCTCGTCGAAGAGCAGGACCTGCGGCTGCATGCACAGGGCGCGCGCGATGGCGACGCGCTGCTGCTGGCCGCCCGAGAGCTCGACCGGGTAGGCTTCGGCCTTTTCCGCGATCCCGACCTTGTCCAGGAGCGCCAGCGCCCGATCGCGCACCTCCGCTTTCGGCTCCCGGAGGACCGTGACCGGCCCCTCCATGACGTTTTGCAGCACGGTCATGTGCGACCAGAGGTTGAAGCCCTGGAACACCATGCCGAGCCGCGCGCGGATCCGCGACAGCTGCGCCTGATCGGCGACGCCGCGCAAGCCCGAGCGGTTCTGCCGAATGCGGATCTCTTCGCCCCCGACGACGACACGGCCACGATCGGGTGTCTCGAGGAAGTTGATGCAGCGAAGAAACGTGCTCTTGCCTGAGCCCGAGGCGCCGATGATCGAGATCACGTCCTCGCCGTTGGCGGTGAGCGAGATGCCTTTCAGCACCTCGAAGCTGCCGAAGCGCTTGTGGATGTCCTCCGCGACGAGCGCGGGTGTCTCTGCGGGGTCGATCATCTGACCGGGTGTGTCCGAGCTCTGACGGCTGATGAACGACGTCGGCGGGGGCATCATTGGTCGTCAACGCGCGGATTGTCGCGCCGGCGCCCCATCGACACCGTCACCGAAACGTCACAATCGGCTGATATCCCCCACCCCATGGCCGACAACGACGCGCCCGCCGTGCATGTGCGCGGCCTGACGAAAACGTTTCGCGGTGCCGCGCGCGCCGCGCTCGCTGACATTTCCGTCGATGTCCGGGCCGGCGAGATGCTGGCCCTGATCGGCGCTTCAGGCTCGGGAAAATCCACCCTGATCCGGCATCTGGCCGGGCTCACGACGGCGGACCGCACCGGCGCCGGCGAGGTCGTCGTGCTCGGCCGTACCATGCAGCATGGCGGACGCACGAGCCGCGACCTTCGCACGCTGCGTGCGGACGTCGGCGTCATCTTCCAACAATTCAACCTCGTTGGTCGGCTGTCGCTCCTTACCAACGTGCTGATGGGCGTCCTGGGTCGCGCGCCGGCGTGGCGGACCTCCTTGGGCTGGTTCACGGAGGCCGAGCGGGTCCAGGCGATGGCGTGCCTCGATCGGGTCGGTCTTGCCGAGTGCGCCGGCCAACGGGCCTCCACGCTCTCGGGCGGCCAGCAACAACGCGCCGCCATCGCCCGCGCTTTGCTGCAGGGCGCGCGGGTCCTCCTTGCCGACGAGCCGATCGCGTCGCTGGATCCGCAGGCGGCGCGCCGCGTGATGGAGATCCTGGAGGACATCAACCGCAACGACGGGGTCACCATCGTCGTCTCGCTGCACCAGGTCGCGTACGCAGCGGCCTATTGCCCGCGGACGCTCGCCCTGCGCGAAGGCGAACTCGCCTTCGACGGGCGCAGCACCGAGCTCACCCCGGCGTTTCTCGGCAGGCTCTATGGCGCGGAAAGCGAGAGGCTTTTCCTGCCGGAGCTGCCTGCCGCCCACACCGAGCCGGCCGCCGCGGCCGCGTTCGGTTGACGACCCTCCGCAAAACAAGGGAGAGACCAATGCGGAAGACGCTCCTCGCCGCGACGACGGCGACCCTGTTGGCTGGCACGGCCTACGCCCAAGATCTCGAGGTGGTGAACTTCGGGATCATCTCGACCGAATCGGCGCAAGCGCTCCAGGAGAGCTTCGGCCCGTTCATTGAGGACATGTCCGAGTTCATGGGCGTCGAGGTGCAGCCGTTCTTCGCACCCGACTATGCCGGCGTCATCGAAGGCATGCGTTTCGACAAGGTCGACGTCGCCTGGTTCGGCAACAAATCGGCGATGGAAGCCGTCGATCGTGCCGGCGGCGAGATCTTCGCCCAGACGATCAAGGACGACGGCAGCGAGGGCTATTACTCTCTGTTGATCGCGCATGTCGACAGCCCGGTGAACTCGCTCGAGGATGTGCTCGCCTCGTGCAACGAGCAGTCGCTCAACTTCGGTAACGGCGACCCGAATTCGACTTCAGGCTTTCTCGTGCCGTCGTACTACGTTTTCGCGCTCAACGACCTGACGCCGCAGGACTGCTTCGCCAACGTCACGACGGCGAACCACGAGACCAACGCGATGGCTGTCGCCAACCAGCAGGTTGACGTGGCGACGAACAACACCGAGTCGCTCTATGCCCGGCTCGCGAAGTCGCAGCCCGATGCTGCAGCGCAGATCAAGGAGATCTGGCGCTCGCCGCTGATCCCCTCAGACCCGATGGTCTGGCGGTCCAATCTCCCGCAGGAGATCAAGCAGCAGGTTCTCTACTTCTTCCTGCAGTACGGCCGCTTCGGCGACGCCGACAAGGTCGCGGAGGAGCGCGAGGTGCTGGCCAACATGAGCGACGGCTGGGGGCCGTTCCTGATGAGCTCGAACCTGCAGCTGATCCCGATCCGCCAGCTCGAGCTCTTCCGCAACAAGGTGCGGATCGAGAACGACGACACGCTCGGCGAAGACGAGAAGAAGGCGCAGGTGGCCGACATCGAGGCGCAGCTCGAGGAGCTCGCCCAGCTCGAGCAGATCGTCGCGGTCGCCGAGAACTGAGCGCGAACGCTCAGGTGACGGTCGGACCCCAGGTCGTGACCGAGGCGGGGCGGCGCGTGCCCGCCCCGCCAACGGTGCCGGCACGCCGCCGGCTCATCGACATCGTCGTCATCGCCTTCGTGCTCGCGGTCCTCGCTTGGGCCTGGCAGGGCGCCGAGATGCGCCCGATGGACCTGTGGACCTTCCGGTCCAACATGGCAGCGTTTCTCAGCGACTTCCTGGAGCCCGACTTTCGCCGCTGGGAAGTCTACCTCGAGCAGATGATCGTGACGGTGCAGATCGCGATCTGGGGCACGGTCCTCGCCGTCGTGCTCTCCGTTCCGCTCAGCGTGCTGTGCGCGGACAACGTCGTCCCCGCGTGGATCCACTTCCCGGTACGGCGCCTGATGGACGCGGCACGCGCGATCAACGAGGTGGTCTTCGCCGTTCTCTTCGTCGTCGCCGTCGGACTAGGCCCTTTCGCTGGAACGCTCGCCATCTTCGTCCACACGACAGGCGTCCTGGCGAAGCTGTTCTCCGAAGCGGTCGAGGCCATCGATCCGCGACCCGTCGAGGGCATCCGCGCGACGGGCGCTACACGGGTGCACGAGGTGATCTACGGGATCATCCCACAGGTCATGCCGTTGTGGATCTCCTATGCGCTGTATCGCTTCGAATCGAACGTGCGATCGGCGACCGTCGTCGGCCTGGTCGGCGCGGGCGGGATCGGCCAGATCTTCTTCGAGGCGTTCCGCGGCTTCGACTATGCCGCGACCTCGGCGATCATGATCATCATCATCGTCACGGTCACCCTGCTCGATCTCGCGTCGCAGCGGCTGCGCAAAATGGTCACCTGATGGCGCCGTCGCTCTAAGCGCCAGCCGCTGCGACAAGCGCCACCGCATCGGGCGGGATCAGACCGAGATCCTTCGCGACCTCGGCCATGCTGCCCGTCGACGGCGTCAGCACGAGGCGGGCACCGGCCCGCTCGAGGCGTCGCGCAAGCGCGTTGATCGCCACGCTACGCGCCTGCGAGCGCGCCAGATCGCGGATCAACACGCAACAGACGCGACCGGGAAAGCGCTGAACGATGCGGGCGTAGACCTCGGCGTCCTCTTGCCCGCTGTCGCCGACGAGGATGACGGGGAGCTGCGGCGCGGCCTCGAGCACCCGGCGGATCAGCCGTTCCTTATGCTCGGGGTCGCGGCGGGCGTAGGGATGGTGCCAGCGCACCCCCCACTCGCGCAGGAACAGCACCGCGTCGCGCGGCATCCGCTGTATCCGGAGGAACGCGTCGAGCGTCTCGTAAATGGTCCATGGTGCGCGCGACACGAAGACGACCGGGTTCCGGTCTCGACCGCTCAAGCCTCTGTTGAGAGCCCTGTAGAAATCGGCGATGCCGGGAACGGGTGCGCGCTGATGCGGCCCTTTTGCAAAGAGCCGCCAGAGCATGACCAACCGGTTTGCGACACCGGTCTCGACGACCGTGTCGTCGATATCGCTGACCACAAGGCAGCGGCTCGATGCCGAGTGGACGAGCACGCGGGCCATGACCTCGACCTCGGGATGATCGCCGAGGGCGAGGTCGGCGTGGTGCCAGCCCCCGCCCTCCAACGGCCCCGCCGACGTGTCGAGCTCAACCCGGAAGTAGCCGTCCGCGTCGGTACGAGTCTGAACGCGCGCGCCACCGATCCGGGCCTCGACGGCCATGCCGGCGACGCCTTGGCGAAAGAGCCGGCGAGCGACGTCGGTGAGGTCCCGGGCGAGGCGGTCGCGGAGCGATAGGGCCCGCGGCTGATGGAGCACGCGTCCCATCAAGAACAGTCGCTGGGGTGAACCGAAGCCACGATAGGGCTGAATGACCAGGACCCGCTCGCGCCGCGCCCGTCGCACCGGTCGCGCGAGCAACCAGACGAGCTTACGCAGGCGCCGAGCCGGAGCGAGGCGTCGGGTTGCCGAGACCGCGCTCGGGTCCGAGGGTGCTTGGATATCGGCCATGATGCGGCGTGACGTTGCCCGAGCCGACATGGCGCGTCGTGGCGGGGCTGTCCAGCCGCTATTGGGTCGGGCTACCTCTGGCAGTAGGCTGGCAACGGCAGTCGCCGCCCGTCGCTGGTCTCGAACGGCTGGTAGCGCCCCTTCGAGTAGCGCGTGCAGTCCCGACCAAGGCCGGCAGCGACAAGTGCGGCGCCGATATCGACACCATCCTGCAGCTCGCAGACCGCGACTAAGCGGTCGTATGACCGGCGGCCGGTGGGCGCGCAGCTCACCTTTTGTCCCTTGAGCAGGCCCACCATGAACTGAGTCGCGGCGGCACCGCCCGGCTCGCGGCGCTCGGGCGCGTGCACCCCCTCTAGTCGGAAGCGCACCCCGTCGATCTCGATCGTGTCACCATCGACGACCCGGGCCGGACCGGTCCTAAGGTCGTCACTCGCCACCGGCGCCGCGAGCAGCGCGAGCAGTGCGAGCAGGCGCCCTGATTCGACGAACATCGGACCGAACCTCCGAACGGTGAGGTTCGATTTCTATTATGAGTTGATGGATCATGTCGATCATACGATAGCCCGATGGGCTAGCGCGCAACTTTCACTTCGGTTTCCGTGTTCATTCGCCAAACCTGATAGTTGAGAACCGAAGCGATGGTCACCCAAATCAAATAGGGCACGAGCAGCAGCGCGGAGATCGTCGAGATCGGCCAGAAGAGCACGATCGTCAGCGCGATCGACAGCCAAAGCGCGAACACTTCGACCAGCGCCAGGCCCGGCCTGCGCAAACCGAAGAAGACGGCGGACCAGCCGGCGTTGAGGACGAGCTGGACGGCGTAGACGAGCAATGGCAGCGCAGCGCCGGCGAGGCCGGCCTCCCGCCAGACCAGCCAGCCGGAGACGGCGATCATGATGTAAAGAGGGGTCCAGACGGTCGGAAACACCCAGTCGGCCGGTGTCCAGGTCGGCTTGCGAATGCCTCGATACCAAGCGTCGGGCTTGAACAACGCGCCACTCGACGCGGCGGCCATGGCCGCCGCCGCAAACACACCCAAAGCTACCCAGGACGACACGTCCATGTCTCCTCCCTCGCGCGCTCGATGTGCGCGCCTTCAGCGTGCAGATCCCCTCAGCCGCCGTCCATAGTCGCGTCCGCCGGTCGCCACACGGCCTTGACCACCTCGAAGTCGTCCGGATCGCGCCTGACGGCGAAACCCAGCTTGCGGCACAGGGCGACCATCGCGCCGTTGTCGGCGAGTATGCTCCCCCACACTTCGCGGAAACCCAGCGCCGGCGCCTCCTTTAGCAGCGTCTCCATCAGCACGCGACCGAGGCCATACCCCTTCATGTCGGAGCGCAGCGAAACCGAGAACTCGGCGGACGCGCCGTCCGGGTCACCCATCAGCCGACAGCCGCCTAGGATCTCGCCGGGCTCCGCCGCATGCTCCAGGACCAGGCACATCTCGGTGTCCTCGTCCAAGTTGCAGAATTGCGCCGCGGCCTCGTCCGAGAGCTCGCGGGTCGGCGCGAACAGCCGCGTGCGCCTGTCGTCGATGTCCATCCGCGCGAAAGCGCGTTGCAGCGCCGGCGCATCCTCGGGACAGATCGAGCGGAGGCGATAGGCGCGGCCTTGGCGGTCGACGATCTCGCGTGGCGACGGCACGGTCATGGCATCCTCCCTGTCCACATTCTGCGTCCATGACCGCGACGGTTCCGTGACAGATCAATCGACGACGAAGCCGTCGCTGAGATCGGTCGAGCCAGCCATGACGGCTGGAAGGAGCGCTGCCGCCGCCGGCAGCAGCTGCGTCACGTAAAAGCGGGCACTCAGGCGCTTCGCGGCCGCCAGCGGTGCGGGTGCCGCTCGGGCGGCACGGGCGAGCGTGAAGCCGCCGAGCGTTTGCGCCATGAGCCGGAGATATGGCGTGGCGCCCGCGGCGACGGCGTCGTCATCGTGGCCATGATCACCCTGCACCCACCGCGTCGCGGCCTCGCAATGGGCGAGTGCGGTACGAAGCGACGGCACGAGGTCGCTCCAGCCTTCCTGCTCCAGGTTCCGGAGTTCGACGCGGAGTTCCGAGAACAGGCGCCACGGCA
>CAYUKE010000195.1:0-6657 GCA_964445185.1 uncultured Geminicoccaceae bacterium | reverse complement strand
CCCGGTGTTCCATGACGACCAGCACGGGACGGCGGTGATCGCAGCTGCCGGCGTGATCAACGCCCTGCACCTGACCGGCCGCTCGCTGCAGGACATCAGGATGGTGGTCAACGGCGCCGGCGCGGCGGCGATCGCCTGCGTCGAGCTGCTGAAGGCGATGGGTCTGCCGCACGACCAGGTGCTGCTCTGCGACACCCGCGGGGTCGTCTATCAGGGCCGCGAAGCCGGCATGAACCAGTGGAAGTCGGCGCACGCGGTGGCAACTGATCGGCGCACGCTCGAAGACGCCTTCGCCGGCGCCGACCTCGCCTTCGGCCTATCGGTCGCCGGCGCCTTCACGGCGGCGATGGTTGAAGCGATGGCGCCGGACCCGGTCATCTTCGCGATGGCCAATCCCAACCCCGAGATCACACCCGAACAGGTGCACGCCGTGCGCGCGGACGCCATCGTCGCCACCGGCCGCTCCGACTACCCCAACCAAGTCAACAACGTCCTGGGCTTTCCCTACATCTTCCGCGGCGCGCTCGACACGCGCGCCTCGACCATCAACGACGCGATGAAGATCGCAGCTGCCTTCGCCATCGCCGACCTCGCCCGCGAAGACGTGCCGGACGAGGTGACCGCCGCCTATCGTGGCCGCCGGCTGCAATATGGTCGCGAGTACATCATTCCAACGCCGTTCGATCCGCGCCTGATCTCCACGGTTCCGCTAGCAGTCGCCAAGGCGGCGACCGAGAGCGGCGTCGCGCGCAAGCCCATCTACGACCTGCGCGCCTACGAGGCGACGCTGAAGAGCCGGCTCGACCCCATCGCCTCGCGCATGCAGCAGATCATCGACGCGGTCGCCGAGCAGCCACGTCGCATCGTCTTCGCCGAGGGCGAGGAGGAGACCGCCATCCGCGCCGCGATGGCGTGGCGCAACGCCCGCCTCGGCACGCCGATACTGGTCGGGCGGGAGGATCGCGTGCACGCGACGATGGCCCAGATGGGGCTCGGTAACTCGAACGGAATCGAGATCCAGAACGCGCGGCTCAGCCGCGACAACCATGCCTACGCCGACTTTCTCTACAGCCGGGTCCAGCGCAAGGGCCTCCTCTACCGGGATTGCCTGCGGCTGGTGAACAGCGACCGCAACACCTTCGGCGCCTGCATGGTCGCGCGCGGCGACGCCGATGCGCTGGTGACCGGCCTGACCCGCAACTTCACCAGCGCGCTGCAGGACCTGCTCCGCGTCGTCGACCCGCGCCCGGGAGCGCAGACCTTTGGCCTGTCGATGGTCATCGCACGCGGCCGGACCGTGTTCTTGGCCGACACGGCGGTGAACGAGCTACCGGAAGCCGAGGTGGCGGCGGACATCGCCATCCAGACCAGCGCCTTCGTGCGGCAGCTCGGCTTCACGCCGCGCGTGGCGGCTGTCTCGTTCGCGACCTTCGGCAACCGCGAGGTCAACGTCGCCAAGCAGCAGAGCGCAGTGATCCGTGCGCTCGAGCGCCGCGGCGTCGATTTCGAGTTCGACGGCGAGATGGAGGTCGATGTCGCGCTCGACGGGGATTTGCTGCGGGTCTACCCGTTCACGCGCCTGACGGCGCCGGCCAACATCCTGATCATGCCGGCACTGCACTCCGCGAGCATCGCCTCCAAGCTGTTGAGCCAGCTGGGCGGCGGCCAAGTCATCGGGCCAATCCTGATGGGGATGGACCGCGCGGTGCAGATCGTGCCGATGAACGCCACCGTCTCGGATATCCTCAATTTGGGCGCGATCGGGGCGTTCTTGTCGGTGCGCGACGCAGCGACGGTGGACCTGCCGGCCCGGGCCGCCGAGTAGGCGGCTTGCGGGGCGGCGGTTGACGCACGACTTACCGAGCGGTTAGGCCCAACCGCCAATGCCAGCGAGGGAACGCTTCCGCCCATGTCGAAGCTTGTCGTCACCGACCGCGATGGTCAGGTTCACGAAATCGAGGGCCGGGCCGGCTGGTCGGTCATGGAGATCATTCGCGACGCCGATCTGCCGATCGAGGCCGCGTGCGGTGGTTGCTGCGCGTGTGCGACTTGCCACGTCTATGTCGATCCCGAGTGGGTCGCCACGCTGGCGGCCGTGGGCGACGAGGAAGAGCTGATGCTCGACGAAGCCTACGAGGTGCAGGAGGCGTCGAGGCTGTCGTGTCAGCTCAAATGGTCGGATGAGCTCGACGGGCTCAAGGTGACGCTCGCACCGGAATTCTGAGCCACGCCAGGCGAGCGGTTGCCGCAACGCCCGACTGGCCTCATGTGTCGCGGAGCACCACAGCGCTGGGAGAAGCGGCGATGCGCTACCTGCACACCATGGTTCGCGTCCGTGACCTCGACGAGTCGATCAAGTTCTACGGGACGGTCTTTGGCCTCAGGGAGGTCCGGCGCGTCGACAATGAGGCCGGCCGTTTCACCCTCGTCTTCATGGTCGCCGACGAGGACGTCGCCAGCTTCGAGGCGGGAAGCGCGCCGGCGGTGGAGCTGACCTACAATTGGGATCCCGAGGAATACACCGGCGGTCGCAACTTCGGTCATCTGGCCTACGCCGTCGACGACATCTATGCCAGCTGTCAGCATCTGATGGATAGCGGCATCACCATCAATCGCCCGCCGCGCGACGGCCGCATGGCATTCATCAAATCGCCGGACGGCATTTCCATCGAGCTGCTGCAGAAGGGTGACGCGAAGGCGCCAGCCGAACCCTGGGCGTCGATGGCGAACACCGGCACCTGGTGAGCGCTGTCGCCTGCCGCCGGCGGTTGTGATGGACGCCGGCGGCCCGGCTACGCAACCGTCGACTCCCCCCGCCGCGGCAGCTGTGATACGGGCAAGCATCTTGTAAAGATCGCTGCAGGGTCGACCGCATGACCGCCCGTCTCGTTCTCCGCCGTTGGATCGGTGCTATCGGCGCGGCCTTCGCTGTGCTCATCGCTGTTGGTGCCGCAACCGCCCAGGAGGCACCACGCCCCGCTGTGGGTGTGGCAGCGGTCGAACTAGCGGACGTGACGCCGCGTGATCGCTTTACCGGCCGCGTCGAAGCGATCGATCGGGTCGAGCTGATCGCGCGGGTTACGGGCTTCGTCGACCAGCGACTCTTCACGCAGGGCGAGCTCGTGACCGAAGGCGACGGGCTGTTCGTGATCGAGAAGGCGCCCTACGAGGCGATCCTAGCGCAGCGTCGGGCGGAGCTTGCGAGCGCGAGAGCGGAGGTCGAGAACGCCGCCGCCCAGCTCGCCCGCGGCGAGGCTCTGCTCGAGAACAACAACATTCCCGCCGCGGAGGTCGACGAGCGGCGCGCGCGCCTGCTGATCGCCCAGGCAACCGTCCTTGAGGCCGAGGCCGCCATTCAGTCGGCGGAGATCGACCTCGGCTACACCGACATCACGGCACCGGTGACCGGCCGCATCGGCCGCTACAACTACTCGGTCGGCGCCTATGTCGGGCCCGAGAGCGGGGCACTGGCGACCATCGTCCGCCAAGACCCCGTTTACGTCACCTTCCCGGTCAGTCAGGCCATCCTGACTGAAGTGCGTCAGGAGGCGCTGGAGCGCGGTGGTTCCCCGGAGGTTGTCGTTCGGGCGGAATTGCCGACCGGCGACATGTACGAGCCGGTTGGGACGATCGAGTTCGCAGAGGTGGAGGTCGATGCCGGCACCGACACGCTGTCGATCCGCGCGACCTTCCCCAACGCCGATGGCCTGCTCACCCCGGGTCAGTTTCTCAACGTCATCATCGAGCGCGGCGAGCCGCTGCAGGCGCTGGTCGTCCCGACCGCAGCGCTCCTGGTCAGCCAGGCCGGAACGCAAGCGCTCGTCGTCGGCGAGGACGGCACCGTCGAGGCCCGAACGATCACGCTCGGCGAAGGCGGCGAGGGGGGCGACGTGGTCGTGAGCGCGGGGCTCAACGAGGGCGAGCGCATCATCGTCGAGGGCATCCAGAAGGTTCGACCCGGCCAGCAGGTGGAGGCGACCTTGGTCGCCGGGGTGCCTGGCACATGATCTTCGACGTCTTCATCCAGCGACCCCGGTTGGCGCTGGTGATCTCGATCGTCCTCACGCTGGCCGGCGCAATCGCCTACACGGCGATCCCAACCGCGCAGTACCCCGACATCGTGCCACCGCAAGTGTCCGTGACCGCGAACTACCCCGGCGCGAGCGCCGACGTGGTCGAGCAGGCGGTGGCGCAGCCGATCGAGCAGCAGGTCAACGGCGTCGACGACATGCTGTACATGCGCTCGGTGAGCGGCGCTGATGGCAGCTACAGCCTGACCGTGACCTTCGCTCTCGGCACGGATCCCGACATCGCGACGGTCAACGTCCAGAACCGGGTCGCACTCGCCACGCCGCAGCTGCCGGAAGAGGTGCAGCGGCAGGGGCTGACCACCAAGAAGCAGTCCTCGGCGTTGCTCCAGGTCATCCAGCTGTACTCGCCGAACGGGACCTACGACGACCTGTTCGTGACGAACTACGCGACCATCAACATCATCGACGCGCTCAAGCGCGTGAACGGGGTCGGTGACGCCTCCCTGTTCAGCTCGATGGACTACTCCATGCGCATCTGGCTTGATCCGGAGCGCCTGACCGCCTTCGAGCTCTCGCCGGCGCAGGTTGCGTCAGCGATACAAAGCCAGAACATCCAAGCCGCCGTGGGCCGTATCGGCTCGGCGCCGCTGACGACGGATCAGCAGTTTCAGCTCACCATCACGACCCAGGGCCGGCTGACGACCGAGCAGGAGTTCGAGCGCATCATCGTTCGCGCCAACCCCGACGGTTCGACCGTCACCGTGGGCGATCTTGGGCGGGTCGAACTGGGCGCGCGCATCTCCGACGTTTCCGCGCGCTACAACGGCGGCGGCAGTGCTGCGATCGGCATCTACCAGTCGCCCGGCGCCAACGCCATCGCCGCGACCGAAGGCGTGACCCGCGAACTCGAGCGCCTGGCCGAGCGCTTCCCCGAGGACGTCGAGGTCGCGGTCGTCTTCGACACCACCGTGTTCGTCGAAGACAGCATCGAGAAGGTCGTTCACACGCTCGTCGAGGCGTTCGCGCTCGTCGCCATCGTCGTCTTTCTGTTTCTCGGGAACTGGCGCGCGACACTGATCCCGATCATCGCCGTGCCGGTAGCGCTGATCGGCACCTTCGCCGTGATGCTGGTCATCGGCTTCAGCGCCAACACCGTGTCTCTGCTCGCCCTCGTCCTCGCCATCGGCATCGTCGTCGACGACGCCATCGTCGTCGTCGAGAACGTCGAGCGGGTCATGCACGACGAGCCGCACCTGACGCCGGCGCAGGCGACAAGCAAGGCCATGGGCGAGATCGTCGGACCGATTCTCGCCATCACCCTGGTGCTGCTCTCGGTCTTCGTCCCGGTCGCCTTCATCCCGGGGATCGCCGGACAGCTTTTCCAGCAGTTTGCCGTTGCCGTGTCGGTGTCGATGGTGATCTCGGCCATCAACGCGTTGACCTTGAGCCCGGCGCTCTGCGCCTTGCTGCTTCGGCCCGGGCATCACGCCAGCGGCCTGCGCGGACGCGTCGTCGAGGGCGTCATCATCGGTGCCATCCTCGCCCCGGTCGTCGCCTACATCGTCCACGGCTGGGAAGGTCTCATCTACGGGCTCGCGCTCGGCCTCGTGCTCGGCTTGATCATGGCGCCGGTTAGCTGGGCCATCGATCGCGCACGTGACGGCTATGCTTGGATCGTGGCGCGTCTCGTCCGGATCTCGGTCATCTCGCTCGTCGCCGTCGCGGCCGCGTTCGTCGGCATCGGCGCGCTGTTCCAGCAAACGCCCACCGGTTTCCTCCCGGAGGAGGACCAGGGCGCATTCTTCGCGCAGATCCAGCTGCCAGAGGGCGCGTCGCTGAACCGGACCGAGGGCGTGGTCGAACGCGTCGAAGCGATCTTGCGGGCCGAAGAGGCGGTCACCGGCGTGACGTCGATCATTGGCTTCGACTTCCTCAGCAATCTGGCGAAGCCGAACTCGGCGTTCTTCATCGTCAGCCTCGCGCCCTTCGACGACCGCCTAGCGCTGGAGAACCAGGCGGCGGCCATCATCGGCCGGGTTCAGCCGCAGCTCTTGGGCATCGCCGAGGCCAACGGCTTCGCCTTCAACCTGCCCCCGATCGTCGGACTCGGCAGCACCGGTGGCTTCGAGTACCAGCTCCAGGATCTGAGCGGCGGCACCGTCGCCGACCTCGCGGCCGTCACCCAAGGGCTCATCGTTGCCGCCAACCAGGACGACCGGCTTGCCGGCGTCTTCACGACGTTCGCCGCCAACACGCCGCAGCTGTACCTCGAGTTGGACCGGGAGAAGGCGCAAGTCCTGGGCGTCGAAGTCGCCGACGTGTTCAGCGCGCTCCAAGGAACCTTGGGCGGCCTGTACGTCAACGATTTCAACCTCTTCGGCCGTACCTGGCAGGTCAATCTGCAGGCCGACGCGCCGCATCGGAGCAGCGTTGACGACATCTTCGCGATCAACGTTCCCAACCGCGACGGCGAGATGGTGCCCTTGTCTTCGGTCGCCAGTGTTCGCCTCGAACTCGGGCCCTCGGCACTGATCCGCTACAACGGCTTCCGGTCGGTGACGATCAACGGCTCGCCGGCGCCGGGTGTCAGCTCTGGCGACGCGCTGGTAGCGATGGAGGAGATCTC
>CAYUKE010000194.1:0-6714 GCA_964445185.1 uncultured Geminicoccaceae bacterium | reverse complement strand
AAATCATTTTTGCTTTGCGGCGGCGCGGGATTCACCGACCAATGAACCTGACCGAGCGAGCCCCTCCGCGGGCTGCCGGGGTAGGGACGTCGGGGCCTAGCCTCGATCAGATCCCGCCGCCGGGCGGCTATCTTTGGTGGTATGTCGACGGCATCAGCGACGACGGCGTCCACGGCATCACGCTGATCGCGATGTTGGGCAGTGTGTTCTCACCTTACTATGCATGGTCGGGTCGGCACGATCCCCTCGACCACGTGGCGCTCAACGTCGCCGTCTACGGTGGCGCGGGCAAACGCTGGGCCGTCACCGAGCGGCGGCGCGCGGCGCTGGCCCAAGCGCCCGACCGCCTGAGCATCGGTCCGAGCAGCGTCGCCTGGGATGGTGCGGCGCTGACAGTCGGGATCGACGAGCGCGCGGCGCCCATACCCCTGCCGATCAGGGGCGAGGTTCGGGTCGTTCCGGACGCGATCACCGACTATCGGGTGACTCTCGATGCCGCCGGCAAGCACCGCTGGTGGCCGATCGCACCGTGCGCGCGCATCGAGGTCGACCTGGTCGAGCCGCGGCGCGCCTGGACGGGCGTCGGCTATCTCGACAGCAATGATGGCGACGCGCCGCTCGAGGCGGATTTCGTCGGCTGGCACTGGTCGCGGCTACATCTCGGCCATGACAGCATGATCTTCTACGATGCCACCTACCGACGGGGTGGCGGCCGGCTGCTGGCACTGAGCTGCCACCCGGACGGCGCCGTCACGGAGACGACGGCACCGCCGGCCGTGGATCTGCCGCGGACCGGCTGGCGGGTCACGCGGGCGACACGCGCCGACAACCCCGCTGCGACGCGGATCCGCGCGACCTTCGAGGACACGCCCTTCTACGCTCGCTCGCTCCTGGCGACGGAACTCGGCGGTCGGCCTGCGCTGGGCATGCATGAGAGCCTCGACCTCGACCGGTTCGCCAGCCGCTGGGTTCGCCTGCTCCTACCGTTTCGAATGCCTCGCGCCCGCAACTAGGCGGCGCGCACGCGCCTGTCATCAATCGGCCCTAGAGCGCAAGGGCGCTGACCGACGGAGACCGCCCGGTGGCGAGCTTGCAGAGCTTCTTCGGTATCGTCGTGGTTGTCGGGCTCGCCTGGCTCCTTAGCGAGCGCCGCGCCGCCATTCCCTGGCAATTGCCGGCGGCGGGCGTCGGCCTGCAGTTCGGCCTAGCGGTCATCCTGTTGACCGTCCCCGGGCTGACCGACGCGGTCGCCGCTCTCGGCCTTGGGGTCCAGGCGCTGCAAGCGGCTACTCTGGAAGGTACCAGCCTGGTCTTCGGCTATCTCGGCGGCGGGCCGGCGCCGTTCGAGCCGAGCGAGCCCTCCTTCATGTTTATCCTCGCCTTTCAGGCGCTGCCGGTCGTCCTGGTGACCTCGGCCCTGACCGCAGTCCTCACCTACTGGGGGATCATGGGGCGCATCGTCGCTGGCTTCGCCTGGGTCTTGGAGCGCTCCCTCGGCGTCGGTGGCGCGGTCGGGCTTGCCGCCGCCGTGAATGTCTTCGTCGGCATGGTCGAGGCGCCGCTGTTCATCCGCGCCTACATCGAGCGCCTGACCCGGGCCGAGCTGTTCGTCGTCATGGCGACCGGCATGGCAACGATTGCCGGCACGGTGCTCGCGCTCTACGCCTCGCTCCTTGCGCCGACGATTCCAGGCATCGCCGGACACCTGATCGTCGCCTCGGTGATCAGCGCCCCCGCCGCCATCGCCATCGCCCGGATGCTCGTGCCGGAGACCGCCGAGCCGACCAGCGGCCGCTTCATGCCACACCCGGAGAGCGAAGGGACGATGGATGCGGTGACCCGTGGCACCCAGGCGGGCCTGCAGCTCTTCTTGAACGTGCTGGCGATGCTGATTGTGCTCGTGGCCCTGGTCAGTCTGGTCAACATGGCGCTCGGGCTGCTGCCGGCGATCGCCGGCGAACCGATCAGCCTGCAGCGCATCCTCGGTGTCGCCCTGTCGCCTCTGGTCTGGGCTTTGGGCGTGCCGTGGGAGCAAGCGCCGACCGCGGGTGCGCTGCTCGGCACCAAGACCGTCCTCAACGAACTGGTGGCCTATCTCGATTTGGCTGCCCTGCCCGCGGATGCGCTCGACGAGCGCTCGCGGGTGATCATGACCTATGCGCTCTGCGGCTTCGCCAACTTCGGCAGCCTCGGCATCCTCATCGGCGGGCTTGCCGCCCTCGCGCCCGCGCGCCGCAGCGAGATCGTCGAGCTCGGCCCGATGAGCCTGGTTGCCGGCACGCTGGCGACCTGCGCGACCGGTGCAGTGGTGGGGGTGCTCTACGATTGGGTGCCCGTGGCCGTCGGCTAGGGCCAGCCTCTCCCTGCTTGCGGGTCTTGGGCGTCCCCTCCACCTTCCACCGAGAAACAAGCATCGGAGGTAGGACCCCATGACCGCCAGCGACAAGCTCAACCCCCAGCAGCGGCTCGAGGTGGAGGCGGCGGCGTTTCGCCGGCTCGTCGCGCATTTCCGCGAGCGGACCGACGTGCAGAACATCGATCTGATGACGCTCTCGGGGTTCTGCCGGAACTGCCTTTCCAAGTGGTACGCAGCGGCGGCGGCGGAGCGTGGTGTGTCGCTCGACTACGAGGAAGCGCGCGAGATCGTCTACGGCGAGCCCTATGCGAGCTGGAAGGCGAAGAACCAGACCGAAGCGACGCCTGAGCAGCAGGCGGCCTTCGCTGCAAGGGCGAAGGTGGAGGATTGAGCGGCAATCAGGCCTTCTCCACCCCGGTCCAGCGCCCAACGATCCCCGGTTTTCCACAGACGCGATGATCCCCGGCTTTGCACAGGGTCGTTAGTCCCGTGTTTTCCACAGAACGGCGTTGTGCTCGGTGATCCACAGGAATGGTTTCGGGTGCCCGGTTGATGAGGCGAGGCTCAAAGGGCCAGTAGCTCGTCGACCCAAGCGGGCACCAGTTCCGTCGCCGGGCCGTGTCGGGCCTCGACGAAGCCGCTCCGCACGGCTGACGGCTCGAGATTGATTTCGAGCGTGCGAGCGCCGAAGGCTCGCGCCTCAGCGACGAAGCCGGCCGCCGGGTAGACGTTCCCGCTGGTGCCGATGGCGACGAACAGCTCGGCCTCGGCGAGCGCTTGGGCGATCAGCTCGAGCTGATGCGGCATCTCGCCGAACCAGACGACCCACGGACGCAGTCGCCCGGCAACGCCGCAGGCGGGACAAGCGCTCGTCGTTTCGATGTCGCCCAACCAGTCGCTGTCGCTTCCGCAGGCGAGACAGAGTGCGCGGTCGAGCGCGCCGTGCATGTGCAGCACGCGCCGGTGGCCGCCGCGTTCGTGCAGATTGTCGATGTTCTGCGTGACGAGCAGGACCGGTCCGGACCACTCCGCCTCGAGGCGGGCCAGCGCCCGGTGCGCGGCGTTCGGCCCGATCGCCGGATCCCGGAGCTGGGCGCGGCGCAGGTTGTAGAAGCGCTGGACCAAGTGCGGGTTGCGCGCGAATGCTTCGGGCGTCGCGACCTCCTCGACCCGATGCCCTTCCCAGAGCCCGCCGGCGCCGCGAAAGGTCTGCAGCCCGCTCTCAGCAGAGACGCCGGCACCGGTGAGGATGACGATAGGTGCACCACGCGCGATCAATCGCCTGCCTCGCTAGCCGCGTGAACAACCGGGGTGGCCGCCGCGCCACCACCCGCCTTGGCTAAGCAGTTGGCGCCGACGGCGCAAGAGGGGCACGGGCCGCCTCCGGGCGAGCGCTATGCGCCCTGCCCCGATGACGCGCACGCTGCCCAGAATGCCGGCAGCCGTATGCGAGCAGCGTCGGCCGGGGGTCCGGGACAGCCTGCGCCGGTCCTGGCACGTGCCTTGCTGCGTGGCTGTCGAGAGATTGTATGCCACCCTGCATGCAAAAATGCCGGGGCCAGCAGCGAGCGAGGGCAAGGACCATGCGTCGACGAGAACTCTTCTGGACCGCGGGCGGCGTCGCTGCGAGCGCCGGGTGGCTGCCCTTTCTTCGGGCCATGCCGGCCGCCGCGGCCGACGACACCGTCGTCATGGTTATGGGTCAAACCATCAACAGTCTCGACCTCCACCGCACGGGCACCAACCGCCCGAGCTACCAGATCTCCGTCAACGTTTACGACCGGCTGGTGTCCTTCGGCACGAAGACCCTCGCCGACGGCAGCCTTTCCTACGACTACACAACGATCGTACCTGAGGTTGCCGAGCGCTGGGAGACGACCGAGGACGGCGCGGCGATGCTCTTTCATCTCCGACCAAACGGCGTCTTCCAGGACGGCTCGCCGATCACCGCGGCGGACGTGAAATGGTCGTTCGACCGCGCGGTCAGCGCCGGCGGCTTCCCGACGGTGCAGATGAAGGCAGGCTCGCTCGAGAGCCCTGACCAATTCGAGGTCGTCGACGACCTGACCTTCAAGATCCATCTGATACGTGCTTCGAAGCTGACCTTGCCGGACCTCGCCGTGCCGGTCCCGATGATCATCAACTCGAAGGTCGCCCAGGCGAACGCGACCGAGGACGATCCCTGGGCGATGGAGTACCTGCACACCACGCCGGCGGCGTCCGGCGCGTTCAAGGTCGCGCGCTGGGACCCGGGCCAGCAGCTCGTCTACGAGCGCAACGACGGCTGGACGTCAGGCCCGGTGCCCGCCGTGAGCCGGGTTATCGTCCGTGAGGTGCCGAGCCCGGCGACCCGGCGCGCGCTGATCGAGCGCGGTGACGTGCAGATGTCCTTCGACATCCCCAACAAGGACGCGAAGGAGCTCGATGGCGCGGAGGGGCTGACCGTCAACACGACACCGGTCGAAAACGCGATCTACGTTCTCGGCACCAACTTCCAATTCGAGCCGTTCAAGGACAAGCGCGTGCGCCAGGCCGTCGCCTGGTCGGTACCCTACGAGGAGGTGTTCCAGACCGCAGCCTATGGTCGTGGCGTGCCGATGTATGGCGGTCCGTCGTTCACGCCTGAGACCATCGACTGGCCCCAACCCTTTCCCTACGCGACCGATTTGGAGCGGGCGAAGGAACTGCTAGCCGAGGCGGGCTACGAAAACGGATTCGAGGTCCCGTTCTTCATCGATCTCTCGCAGTCGGACTGGATGGAGCCCGCGGCCCTGCTCATCCAGGAGAATCTCGCCAAGCTCAACATCAGTGCTCCGCTCGAGAAGATCCCGGGCGCGAACTGGCGCACGGCGTCGCTGGTCGAGAAGCGGCTACCGTTGCATCTCGAAACCTTCGGCGGCTGGCTCAACTACCCCTGCTACTACTTCTTCTGGGCGTACTTGGACGGGCACCTCTTCAACTCGTCCAACTACCGAAACGAGGAGGTGGAAACCCTCGTCGCCGAGACCTTGCACATCCCCGTCGACGACCCCGACTACGCCCCCAAGATCAAACGCCTGATCGAGATCGCTTGGGATGAGGTGCCGCGCATCGCGTTGTGGCAGCCGGCGGTCAATGTCGCCTACCGCGACATGTCGGGCTACGAGTATTGGTTCCACCGTCAGCCTGACATCCGCGGGTTCGAGCGGGCCTGAGCGATGGGCGCGCGGCTGCGGATGGTCGCCGCGCGGATCGGGCTGGCGGTCCCGGCGCTCATCGGCGTCGTGATCGTCAGCTTCATCCTGACCCGTGCGCTGCCCGGTGACCCCGCGGCGTACTTCGCCGGCCCCGCCGCCGACGCGCAATCGATCGCCGAGATCCGTGCCGATCTCGGCCTCGACCGCCCGCTCCCCGAGCAGTTCATCATCTACGTCGGGGACCTTCTGCAGGGCGATCTCGGGGAATCGATCTCGACCGGTCAGCCGGTGCTTGCCGAGCTGCAGCGTCGCCTGCCCGCATCGCTCGAGCTGACGTTGAGCGGGCTTCTGCTCTCGGCGGCGGTGGCGATACCGCTCGGTGTCGCGGCTGCCACGCACAAGGGAAGCTGGATCGACCATGGCTGTCGGGCGCTGGTGACGGCCGGCGTGTCGCTGCCCACGTTCTTCACCGGTCTCGCCCTCGTCTATGTGTTCTACTACCAGCTCGGTTGGGCGCCCTCACCACTCGGGCGGCTCGACTTCATTTACCTGCCGCCGCCCGAGATCACCGGCTTCTACGTCGTCGACGCGTTGCTCGTCGGCGATATAGCGACGGCGTGGGGCGCGCTCAGCCAGCTCGCTCTGCCGGCGGTTACGCTCGCGCTCTTCACCCTGGCACCGCTCGCGCGCATGAGCCGTGCGGCGATGCTGGAAGCGTTGGCCTCGGACTATGTCCGCACCGCGCGTGCCGCCGGTCTCAGCCCCGGTCTGATCCGTTGGCGCTACGCATTCGGCAACGCGATGCTGCCGGTGGTGACGACGCTTGGCATGGTCTTCTCGTTCACCCTGGGCGCCAACGTGTTGGTCGAGAAGGTCTTCGCCTGGCCTGGCATCGGCTCGTACGCCGTCGAGGCGCTGGTCGTCTCGGACTACGCCGCGGTCCAGGGATTCGTTCTGGCGATGGCAGTTTTGTTCGTCCTCCTCAACCTGGCGATCGACATTCTGCACACGCTGATCGATCCGCGCATCGCGGGCGCCGGCGCATGAGCGGGACCACCGCGACCGCGCACGCGGGTTTCTGGCAGCACGCGGGCCACGTGCTGCGCGAGAACCCGGTAACTCTGACGGCGTTCGTCCTCTGCCTTGGGCTGATCGTCATCGCCGTGCTGGGCCCGGTGCTGG
>CAYUKE010000193.1:0-6764 GCA_964445185.1 uncultured Geminicoccaceae bacterium | reverse complement strand
GACCTCGGCTGCTATCGCGGCCTACGGCATCGAAAGGGCCTGCCGGTGCGTGGTCAGCGGACACATACGAACGCGCGTACGCGCAAGGGGCCAGCCAAGCCGATCGCCGGCAAGAAGAAGGCCGGCAAGTAGGCTACGCCCGCACTCGAACTCGGAACACAACGTCATGGCAAAGCCCGACCAGTCGCGTTTGCGGCGGCGCGAGCGCAAGAACATCACCTCCGGCGTGGCCCATGTCGTGGCCACCTTCAACAACACCATGATCACGATCACGGACGCCCAGGGCAACGCTATCTCGTGGTCGTCGGCCGGCGCGCAGGGCTTCAAGGGTTCGCGGAAGTCGACGCCCTTCGCGGCTCAGGTCGCGGCCGAGGTCGCGGGTCGCAAGGCGATGGAGCACGGCATGCAGACCCTTGAGGTCAACGTCAAAGGTCCGGGCTCAGGCCGGGAGTCGGCGTTGCGCGCGCTCCAGTCGGCAGGCTTCCAGGTGACGGCGATCCGCGATGTCACGCCGATCCCGCACAATGGTTGTCGCGCGCGGAAGCGCCGTCGCGTCTGACGCGTTCCGCCATCCCGTTCGATAGGGCGGCCTTTGGCGCCGTCCTCCGTTCACCTCAGCGTAACGAGGACCGCCTTGCTCCAGAAGAATTGGCAGGAGCTCATCAAGCCGCAGAAGCTCGACGTTCAGCCAGGCCGCCGCCCCGATCGGCAGGCGAAGCTCGTGGTCGAGCCGCTCGAGCGAGGGTTCGGCGTGACGCTGGGCAATAGCCTGCGGCGCGTCTTGCTCTCGTCGCTGCAGGGATCGGCCATTACGGCGTTGCAGATCGACGGCGTCCTCCACGAGTTTTCGTCGATCCCTGGCATCCGTGAGGACGTGACCGACATCGTTCTCAACCTCAAGGCGCTCGGCATTAAGCTGCATGGCGACCATCCGCGGCGGATGCACCTCAAGGCTCAGGGGCCTTGCGTGGTGACGGCGAGCATGATCGAGGTCAGCCATGACGTGGAGATCATGGACCCTGACCATGTCATCTGCCATGTCGATCGCGGCGGTGCGCTCGCGATGGAGCTCACCGTATCGAGCGGCAAGGGTTATGTCCCCGCGTCGCTGTTGAAGGGTGAGGATGCCCCGATTGGCCTGATCGCGGTCGACGCGATCTACAGCCCCGTTCGCAAGGTCGCTTACAAGGTTGAGAACGCTCGTGTCGGCCAGCAGACCGACTACGACAAGCTGACCATCGAGTTGGAGACCGATGGCTCGGTGCCGCCGGACGACGCGGTCGGCCTCGCGGCACGGGTCCTACAGGATCAGCTCCAGCTGTTCGTCAACTTCGACGAGCCGCGGGCGGAAGGTGCCGCCGAGCGCAAGCCGGATCTGCCGTTCAATCCGCATCTGCTGCGCAAGGTGGACGAGCTCGAACTCTCGGTACGGTCCGCGAACTGCCTGAAAAACGACAACATCGTCTACATCGGCGATCTCGTGCAGAAGACCGAGGCGGAGATGCTGCGGACCCCGAACTTCGGCCGCAAGTCGCTCAACGAGATCAAGGAGGTGCTTACCTCGATGGGGCTCGGGCTCGGCATGGAAGTCACCGGCTGGCCGCCCGATAACATCGAAGACCTCGCGCGGAAGATCGAGGAGCCGTTCTAAACGACCAGCAGCGGCCTACCTACAGGCCGACGCTTCCGTGGCACGGGCGTCGGTAGACCAGGAGCTGAGCCATGCGTCACAACAAACAGGGGCGGCGGTTCTCCCGTAGCTCCAGCCACCGGCAGGCGATGTTCTCGAACCTCGCTCAGGCGCTCGTCAAGCATGAGCAGATCAAGACGACGCTGCCGAAGGCGAAGGAGCTGCGGCCGATCGTCGAACGGATGATCACGCTGGCCAAGCGCGGCGACCTGCACGCCCGGCGCCTGCTGATCGCGAAGACGCGGCACGAGCCGACGGCGGCCAAGCTGATCGACGTGCTCGGGCCGCGCTATCGGGATCGGCCAGGCGGTTACACCCGCATCCTGAAGGCGGGCTTTCGCTATGGCGATGCGGCACCGATGGCGCTGATCGAGCTGGTCGAGCGCGATGTCGATGCCAAGGGCAAAGACAGCGGCCCCCGGCCCGACGAGGTTGCCGAGGCGGCCTGAGGCAGGTCGGCGCTTACACCGCGCGGGAGGCGGCGGGCGATGAGCGGAGACCTCTTCGGCGATGACGCGCCGGCGACGTCGATGCCGCGGCCTATAGCGGCGGCTCCTCTCGCCGAGCGGCTTCGCCCTCAGCGCATCACCGACGTCGTCGGCCAGGATGCGGTTCTCGCCCCGGACGGTGCGCTCGGCGCGATGCTCCGCGTCGGCAAGTTGCGCTCGCTTGTCCTTTGGGGGCCGCCGGGCTGCGGCAAGACGACGTTGGCGCGCTTGCTCGTCGCCGAGACCGGCGGCCACCTGCTCGCATTGTCGGCGGTCGTTGCGGGTGTCGCGGACCTGCGTCGCACCTTCGACACGGCGGATCGGCTGACCGTGGCGGGCGCGCGGCCCGTGCTGTTCATCGACGAGATCCATCGCTTCACCCGCACCCAACAAGACGGCCTGCTCGACCGCGTCGAGCAAGGGGCCATCACGTTGATCGGCGCGACCACCGAAAACCCCTCATTCGCGCTGACCAGCGCTTTGGTTTCGCGTCTCGAGGTCGTCGTGCTCGCGCGTCTCGACGAGCCCGCGCTCGCGGCGCTGGTCGCACGCGCGGAGGCGATGCTGGGCCGGGCGCTGCCCATCGATGCGGGCGCGCGCGAGACGCTGCTCGCGCTCGCCGACGGCGACGGGCGCTATCTGGCGACGCTGATCGAGGCGCTGCTTGAGCGCGAGCCAGCTGCGCCGATGGGGTCGGCCGCGCTGCTGCGGACACTCGATCGCCGTCGGCCGCGCTACGACCGTGATCAGGACCAGCATTTCAACTTGATCAGCGCGCTGCACAAAGCGGTCCGCGCGTCGGACCCGGATGCGGCGCTCTATTGGCTCTGTCGCATGCTCGATGCGGGTGAGGATCCGCGCTACCTCGCCCGCCGCCTGATCCGTATGGCCAGCGAGGATGTCGGCCTCGCTGATCCGACGGCCTTGCCCGCAGCGCTCGCCGCGGCCGAGGCCTATGAACGCTTGGGCAGCCCCGAGGGCGAATTGGCGCTGGCGCAGGCGACCGTTCAATTGGCGACGGCGCCCAAGTCCAATGCCGTCTACGTCGCCTACCGCGAAGCTTACGCCACCGCCCGCGAGAGCGGCTCGCTGCCGCCGCGCGCGTGGAGCGTCAACGCGCCGACGCAGCTGATGCGTGATCTCGGACACGCCGACGGTTATCGCTACGACCACGATGCGGACGGGGGCTTCGCTGGGCAGGACCACTTCCCGGCAGATCTCCCAAGGCAACGCTACTATCGTCCCACCGAGCGGGGTCACGAGCGCTTGCTCGGGGCGCGTCTCGAAGGCTGGGCGCGGCGACGGGCGGAGCAATCCGAAGGGCCATGACCGGCATCAGGCATCTCGAGGTCACGGCGAAAGATGGCGAGCTGCGGCTCGACCGCTTCCTGCGGCGCCACTACCCGACCCTCACGCAAGGCCTTCTGCAGAAGCTCCTGCGGACCGGACAGCTTCGCGTCGACGGTCGGCGCGTCGATGCCTCGGTTCGTGTGGCGCCGGGCCAGACCATCCGCATCCCGCCCGCGGTCGACGCTCCGACGCGCTCGGCGCACCCGGGCGGGCGCCCCTCCAATGCCGACGCGCAGTTCGTCCGATCGCTCGTCATCCATGACGACGGCAGCTTCGTGGGGCTGAACAAGCCGGCCGGTCTGGCGGTGCAGGGCGGCACAAAGACCAGCCGCCATATCGACCAGATGTTGCCGGCCCTCGACCTCGCCGGCGAGCGCTGCCGGTTGGTCCACCGGCTGGACCGCGACACGGCGGGGCTCCTGCTGCTCGGCCGCGGCCCGGGGCCGGCGGCGCACCTAACCGAGGGATTTCGCCGAGGCCGTGTGCACAAGCTCTATTGGGCGCTTGTTCGCGGCAAGGTCCGTGAGAGCCAGGGCTTGATCAACCTGCCGCTTGGCAAGGGGGGCGGGCCCGGCAGCGAGCGGATGATGGCCGACGACGAAGGCAAGCCGGCAAAGACGCTCTTCCGCGTTGTCGCGCGGGCCGGGCGGATCGCGACGTGGCTCGCGATGCGCCCGGTCACCGGGCGAACGCATCAGCTACGTGCGCACTGCGCCGCCATTGGTCATCCGATCCTCGGCGATCCGAAGTACGGCGACGACCGTGGCCCACTCAACAGCCAGCCCGCCGGACTGATGCTGCTGGCGAGAGCCGCGGCGTTTCCGCGCCCGAATGGGCATGTGCAGCGTCTCGAGGTGCCTTTGTCCGCCCAGATGCGCGCCGGCTTCGCGTGGCTCGGCTTTGCCGAGGACGCGGCCCGTGACCATGGCCTGGAGGTCTTCGAGGTCTGATGGCTCGCATCGTCGTCTTCGACTGCGACGGCACGCTGGTCGACACAGCGGCCATCATCCTGGCGGCGATGACTAGGGCGTTCACGTCGCAGGAGCTGCCGGCGCCGCCGGACGAGGCCGTTCGTCGGGTCGTTGGCCTGGCCCTCGACAAAGCCGTGGTTAAGCTGGCACCCGCCGCGCCGCCGCTGCTCGTCCGCGCCGTGGTGCAGAGCTATCGCGACGCATACCTCGCGCTTCGTGCCACCGATTCGGAGCAAGAGCCGCTCTTTCCCGGGATGGCTGACCTTCTCGACGAGCTCGAGCGGGCCGGCCATCGGCTTGCCATTGCCACCGGCAAATCGCGTCGCGGCGTCGATCATCTGATCGCGACGCACGGCCTGCAACAACGCTTCGTCAGCGTGCAGACGGCCGATACGAACCCATCAAAGCCGCATCCCGCGATGCTGCTTCGGGCGGTTGCGGAGGCCGGCGGTGAACCCGCTGAGGCGGTGATGATCGGCGACACCAGCTACGACATGGAAATGGCGCGCGCCGCCCACGTTGCCGCCGTGGGCGTGGCTTGGGGACACCACCCGTCGGCGCATCTGCTGGCGACTGGAGCCTCGGAGGTCGCGCAGGACAGCGCGGCGCTGCGGGCGCTACTGCTCCCGTGAAGCGCTTCTATTCCCGGGCCCAGGCTGCCGAGACCCAAGACGGCTGGATCGTAACGCTGGACGACCGGCCGGTTCGAACACCCGCCAAGCGTCTGCTTCGATTGCCGACGCGGTCGTTGGCCGATGCCGTCGCCACCGAGTGGGCTGGCCAGGGTGACCCCGTCGTTCCGGCAATGATGCGGCTCAATCGGCTGGCGACGACCGCCGTCGATCTGATGCCCGAGCGTCGCAGCGGCGCGATCGAGCAGGTGGCGGCGTTCACCGGTACCGATCTCCTCTGCTATCGCGCCGCCGGGCCCGCGGACCTTGTCGCTCTCCAGGCGCGCCACTGGGATCCGCCGCTCGCTTGGTTGGCCAGGACGCACGGGGTCCAGCTTGGCACCTTCGAGGGGCTGATGCCGCAGGCGCAGGACACGGCGACGGTGCGCGCCGCAACGCGGGTCGTCGCGGGTCTCGACGACTGGCAGCTTGTCGGGCTGCATGCGGTGACCACGGCAACCGGCTCGCTGGTGCTCGGTCTGATGGTGACGGCGGGCTCGTTGGCGCCCAGCGATGCCGGCGATGCAGCCCTCGTCGACGAGGGTTACGCACGATGCCTCTGGGGCGATGAGGAGGAGGCGCTCGCCCGCGAAGCGCGACTTCGCGACGACGTCCATGCGGCCGATCGTTTTTTGCGCGCGCTCGCCATCTGAGCATCCACCCCACCGCTGCGGTCCGACCGCGGACGGCAGTTTGGCCTCGACATCACGAGAACGCGATGCTTTGCCGCTGCAGTGCAGCATGCTAAGCCTCGTGCGCTGGGTAGGAGATCAACGTTGCAGGACATTCTCGACGAGCTAGAGCGACGCCGGGACGGGGCCCGGAGCGGCGGCGGAGAGCGCCGGGTGCAGGCGCAGCACCAGCGCGGCAAGCTGACCGCGCGCGAACGTATCGAGCTCCTGCTCGATCCGGGCTCCTTCGAGGAGACCGACATGTTCGTGGAGCACCGCTGCACCGACTTCGGCATGGCCGACACGAAGGTCCCCGGCGACGGCGTCGTCACTGGCCAGGGCACGATCAACGGCCGGCTCGTCTTCGTCTTTTCGCAGGACTTCACGGTCTTTGGCGGGTCGCTCTCCGAAACCCACGCCAACAAGATCTGCAAGGTGATGGACCGGGCACTGGAGGTCGGTGCGCCGGTGATCGGCCTCAACGACTCCGGCGGCGCGCGGATTCAGGAGGGTGTCGACAGCCTCGCCGGCTACGCTGACGTCTTCATGCGCAACGTCATCGGCTCGGGTGTGGTGCCACAGATCAGCGTCATCATGGGTCCATGCGCAGGTGGGGCCGTTTACTCGCCGGCGATGACGGACTTCATCTTCATGGTCTAGGGGACCAGCTATATGTACGTCACGGGGCCGGATGTTGTTAAGTCCGTGACGCATGAGGACGTTACACACGAAGAACTGGGTGGTGCGACGACGCATACCTCGCGCTCCGGCGTCGCGGACGTCGCCTTCGACAACGACGTCCAGGCCCTGCACGAGCTGCGCCGGTTCTTCGACTTCCTGCCGCTCAGCAACCAGCAGACGCCACCGATACGCCCGACCGATGATCCGGCCGATCGCGACGACTACTCGCTCGACACGCTGGT
>CAYUKE010000192.1:0-6768 GCA_964445185.1 uncultured Geminicoccaceae bacterium | reverse complement strand
GCGTGCTTCATCACCGCGCGCCGGCATTGCGTCTCGCCGCTGGAGATCGGGGACGCGGCGGCGGTGGCCGCGCCTATCGGCATCTTCTTCGGCCGCATCGCCAACTTCATCAATGGCGAGCTCTACGGCCGCGTAAGCAACGTGCCTTGGGCCATGGTCTTTCCCGGTGGCGGTCCGCTACCGCGCCATCCGAGCCAGCTCTACGAGGCGGCGCTCGAGGGCGTCTTGTTGTTCGTCGTGATGGCGTGGCTCGCCCGTGGCACCTACCGATCCGAGAACGCCGGCTTTCTCGGGGGCGTCTTTCTCGTCGGCTACGGGCTTGGCCGCTTCAGCGTGGAGTTCGTCCGTCAGTACGACCCGGCGATGGGCCTGTTTCTCGGTTTCCTGACGATGGGTCAAATCTTGAGCCTGCCTATGATCGTCCTCGGCCTCTGGCTCATGCGGCGAAGCCGGAAGGTTGGCGTTGCCGCCTGACGGCCGCTGGTTGGCCCGCCTCAGCGAAGGCCCGGTCACCGTCGCTGAGCTGTTCGAGCTGGCCGCGCTCTACTACGAGCGCCCGGCGACCATTGGCGCTGGCGGCGACTTCGTGACGGCGCCCGAGATCTCGCAGTGTTTCGGCGAGCTCATCGGCCTCTGGCTCGCCGACCAATGGCAGCGGCAGGGACGTCCTGCGCCGGTCGTTCTGGCTGAGCTCGGTCCGGGCCGCGGCACGCTGATGGCCGATCTCTGGCGCGCCACCTCGGTCGTCCCCGGCTTCCACGACGCCGTGCACGTTCACTTGGTCGAGCGCAGCCGGAGCTTGCGGGCCGCGCAAGCGGAGCGCCTTGCGCTGGCCCGCCCTCGCTTCGTCGACGACGTCGTCGCGCTGCCGATGGCACCGCTGTTTCTGATCGCCAACGAGTTCCTCGACGCTCTGGCGATGCACCAGCTCGTTCGTCGCGCGGGCACGTGGACCGAGCGCTGCGCTGGCCTCGGTGGCGGCAAACCCGAGTGGCGTGAACGGCTGGCGCCGGCGGCGCTGGCAACCCTCGCCGACGCGCGCTTTGGGACCGTCGACGATGGTGCCGTGGTCGAGCTCGCACCGGCCCGCGAAGGCGCCGTCCGCGACGTCGCCGAACGAGTCACGCGTGATGGCGGCGCCGCGCTTTTCATCGACTACGGCGCTGCCGGCGACAGACCCGCCGAGACGCTACAGGCCGTGCGGCGCCACGAAACGGTGTCACTCCTGTCGTGCCTCGGGGAAGCCGACGTCACCTCGGCCGTAGCGTTCGTCGCGCTACACGATGCCGCCGTCGACGCCGGCGCCGCCACCCACGGGCCCGTGCCGCAGGGTCGGTTCTTGCGTGATCTCGGCATCGAGCTGCGCGCGGCGCGGCTCGCCGGGTCACGGCCGCGCGCCGAACGCGAGCGCATCTTTGCCGGCGTACGCCGGCTGTTGGCGCCGGAGGCGATGGGCGAGCTGTTCAAGGCGTTCGCCGTGCTGCCGCAAGGGGCGCCGCTGCCGCCCGGCTTCGCGGACGCGCCGGTGTGATTCGTAGCGAGCTGCTGGCGGCGAATGGCGCCGATCACGGGTTTGGCGGCCGGACCGGCGGCGTTAGCCGGGGCGTATACGCGAGTGCCAACGCCGGGTTCGGGAGCGGCGACGACCCCGCCGCCGTCCGGGAAAACCGTCGACGCTTCGCGGCTCAGCTGGGAACGACCCCGGAGCGGCTCTGCACGTTGCGTCAGGTGCATGGGCGCGACGCACTCCTCGTCCAATCGCCCGAGCAGGCGGCGCGTCCTGGCGATGCTGCGGTCAGCGGGACGTCGGGCCTGCTCCTTGCGGTCGTCACCGCTGACTGCGTTCCGATCCTCCTTTGCGATGCCGTGGCTGGTGTCGCTGCGGCGGTGCACGCGGGTTGGCGGGGGGCAGTCGCGGGCGTCGTCGAGGCCGCGGTGGCCGGCATGCTCGCGCTTGGCGCGCGCCGAGAGCGGGTCGTCGCCGCGCTCGGGCCGTGCATTCGACCGGCCAGCTACGAAATCGATGTGCCGTTTCGTGAAGCTGTGCTCGCCGCGCACCCGGATGCTGGCGCTTGGTTCGCGACCGGCGCGCGACCCGGCCATTGGCAGTTCGACCTCGCCGGCTTCGTCAGCGACAGGCTGCAGGCCGAGGGAATTGCCGCAATTGAGGATTTAGGGGTGGATACATTGGCAGAAGGTGCTACATACTTTAGTAACAGGCGCAGCAGGCAACGTGGTGAGGTCGGCTACGGCGTGCAGCTCTCGGGCATTGTGGTGCCCTCTCCAACGCCCGGAGCCTGACAAGGGCCCCGGGCCGGTCGGCGTGTCCCCGTCGCCCGGAGCGTGAGGTGTCGATGGCTACCAACTTATCCACGCTTCCCGAGGTCCGGGTTCGCATAAGCGGCCGCGGCGACGTCGCGTCCCAGGCACGGCCGGCTCTGGAGTTGGGGCTTAGCCCGCGCACCTTCGCTGCGATCCGATGGACGCAGGTCCTTGGTCAGCTGGCCACAATCGTTGTCGCCGCGTTCCTACTCGACGTCGACCTACCGCTCGTCTCGCTGCTTGCGCTGGTCGGGATCGGCGCGGCGAGCACGATGTGGGCAACGCGGCAGCTCAAGCCGCCGCATCGCCTGAACGAGAGCCAGCTCGGCAGTATCCTGCTGCTGGACGCCGCACAAATCGGCGCGCTGCTCGCGCTGACGGGGGCGCTCTCCAATCCCTTCGTTCTTTTCTTGCTGTTTCCCGCCGTGCTCGGCGCCACGACGCTCGGTTGGGCTTGGTGTGCGGTGGTTTGCGGCATGGTTCTGTTCGTCGCCGGGCTGCTTGCCTTCGTGCCGGCTGAGGTAACCCCGCTCGTGGCGGCCCTTTACCCCGCTAATGTCTATCTCGTCGGGACCTGGGTCGCGCTGACGGTCGGCACGGTGCTGATCGCCACCTATGCTTGGCGGATTGCGCAAGAAGGCCGGCGGATGGGGCGTGCCTTGGCCGCGACCCAGCTTGCGTTGGAGCGGGAGCAGCGCCTCTCACAGCTCGACGGCCTGGCGACGGCGGCGGCGCACGACCTGGGCTCGCCGCTGTCGACCATCGCCATCCTCGCCCGCGATATCGTGCAAGCGGTGCCAGCGGAATCGAAGCTCGCGGAGGATGCGCGCCTCCTGCATCAGCAAGCGCGACGTTGCCGCGACATATTGTCGCGATTTACGGAGGACGGGCCGCTACGCGCGGCAAGCAGCGGGACCTCGGTGCCGCTGTCGTGGATCCTCGAACGGCTCTGCGCCGAGCACCAGGATCGGCCGATAGACGTCCATCTGCGCACCTCTGTGGCAGCGGATGCGATCGAGCCGATGCTGCCGCCGGCAGGCGAGGTTCGGCATGGCCTCGCCAACCTTCTCGATAACGCGGTTACCTACGCGCGCTCGTCGGTTGGCGTCAGCCTGCGCGTCGATGCCGACGAAACGATCGTGCGCATTGTCGACGATGGTCCCGGCTTCCCGCCGGAAGTGCTCCACAAGGTCGGCGAGCCCTTCGTCAGTACCCGAGGCACCGGGACGACGCATGGTCTCGGCCTGTTCATTGCGTGCACGTTTTTGACGCGTGCGTCAGCCGAACTAGAGTTTATCAACGAGGCCGATGGTGCCGCGGTCACGGTGCGGTGGCCGAATGGCGGTGGTGAGGGGAATGGGTAATGGATGACTTGAACGACGTTCAGCGGCCCGCAGCGGCGCCGACGTCACGGGATGCGCCGAGCCCGCAGGACGTTGCCGGTCGTGCCGACCTCCTGTTGTTGGATGACGACGGTCCGCTCAGGCGCACCCTCGCGCGAGCACTGGAGCGGCGAGGCTTTGAGGTCTTCCCCGCGGAGAGCCTTGCCGAGGCTCGCGAGCTCGCTGGCGAGCGACGTTTCGGCTTTGCCGCGCTGGACCTCAGGCTCGAGGATGGGCACGCGCTGGCACTTGTCCGCGAGCTGCTCGATCGGGCACCGGACACGCGAATCGCCGTCATGACGGGGTACGGCAACATCGCCTCGGCAGTCGCGGCCGTTAAGCTCGGTGCGCTCGATTACCTGGCGAAGCCGGTCGATGGCGATGAAATCGCGGCAGCGCTCTTGAATGGCTCGCGCGAGGTGCTGCCGCCGCCGCCCGAGCAGCCGATGTCCCCGGATCGTGTCCGCTGGGAGCACATTCAGCGCGTCTTCGAGCAGTGCGGTCGCAACGTGTCCGAAACGGCGCGCCGTTTGAACATGCACCGTCGCACGTTGCAGCGGATCTTGAACAAGCGCGCGCCGCGCGCCTAACGCTCGCCCTCCGGGGCAGGTGGCGTCACGTTCGCGAGATTAGGGTCTCGAACATCGCGAGCGCGCCACCGCCGTCACGGCCGGCTTCGATCGCCAATGGAACCGCTACGGCTTGGGCCGTCCGCACTTTGCCCGGCGACAGGTAGGTCGCGTTGAAGTGCATACGAGAGAGGCGGCCAGCGTAAAGCGCGCTCCAACTCTCGCTTAGCGCGCGGCCCCGCAGGATCATGATGTGGTCGAGCTTTTGTCCGGTCGTGGCCGTACGGTCTAGGTTTAGCCAGATCGCGAAGGCTTGGTTGAGCTGGCGAATGTGGCGGTCGTCATCGAGAATCAGGGCCGGCAACGGGCAGGCGTCGAAGACCCGAGTCAGATCTTCTGAGTTGCCGGCGAGGCCGAGAAGCTCCACCTGGTCGCGCAGCTGTCCGGCGTCGCTGCGGGCGTGGAGGATGGCGTAGGTTCGCAGGGTCGAGGCGAGGTTCGTTCGGTCGGGTGAGGTTCGCGCGACATCGTTAACGAGTTCGCTGAGCCGAACGCGGCGGCCATCGGCGACCTCCCGAAGGTAGGTCCAAAACTCGGGCTCCAGCTTTATCGACGTGCGCACCGCTCCCACGCGCATGGTCTTCCGAATCATCGTCTGCTCCAGAAGCAAGGCCCTCGCTCCCTCTACGTGCATACGAGGATATGACCACACAAGCGTTAACGAGGGGTAAACGGGCGCGGCGGCGCAGCGTCGATGCCGCGTAGCGCTACCTAAGGTGCCACGCGGCGCGCCATCGCATCCCTTGTCGGTCTTCGGAGGCGCTTGTAGAACCAGCCCACTTCCGGAGGCACGTTGGTCGGGAAAAGCGATGTCACGCAAGAAGATCGCCCTTGTCGGTGCCGGGCAAATCGGTGGCACCCTCGCGCACCTTGTTGGGCTTAAGGAACTCGGTGATGTCGTCCTTTTCGACGTCGTCGAGGGCATGCCGAGCGGCAAGGCGCTGGATCTTGCCCAAAGCTCCCCGGTCGATGGCTTCGACTCGGCGCTGCGCGGAACCAACGACTACGCCGACCTCGCCGGTGCCGATGTGGTCATCGTCACCGCCGGCGTGCCGCGCAAGCCGGGCATGAGCCGCGACGATCTTGTCAACATCAACACCGACATCACCAAGCAGGTGGCTGCCGGCATCAAGGCGCACTGCCCAGGTGCTTTCGTCATCGTCATCACCAACCCGCTCGATGCCATGGTGTGGGTGATGCAGAAGGCGAGCGGCTTGCCGGCCGCCAAGGTCGTCGGCATGGCTGGCGTGCTCGACAGCGCGCGCTTCCGTCTGTTCCTCGCCGACGAGTTCAAGGTCTCGGTTGAGGACGTGACCGCCTTCGTCCTTGGCGGGCATGGCGACACCATGGTGCCGCTCACCCGCTACTCGACGGTCGCCGGCATTCCGCTTCCGGACCTCGTAAAGATGGGCTGGACGACGCAGGAGCGGCTCGACGCCATCGTCCAGCGTACCCGCGATGGTGGTGCCGAGGTCGTCGGTCTCTTGAAGACCGGGTCCGCGTTCTACGCGCCAGCCGCGTCGGCCATTGCGATGGCGGAAAGCTATCTGAAGGACAAGAAGCGCCTCTTGCCCTGCGCGGCACAGCTGACGGGCCAGTATGGTGTCGACGACCTCTATGTCGGCGTGCCGACGATCATCGGCGCGGGCGGTGTCGAGCGCATCGTCGAGATCGAGCTCAACGCCGACGAGCAGGCCATGTTCGAAAAGTCCGTGGCGGCCGTGAAGGGCCTCTGCGCCGGCATCACGCTCTGAGGCGAGGTCTTCCATGAATATCCACGAATACCAAGCGAAGTCCGTGCTCGCCGAATACGGCGTGAGCGTGCTCAAGGGCCACGTGGCCTACACGCCCGAGGAGGCCGAGAGCGCGGCGCGGGCGCTGGGCGGTCCGGTCTGGGTCGTCAAGGCGCAGATCCACGCCGGCGGTCGCGGCAAGGCCGGCGGCGTGAAGCTCGCGCGCTCGGTCGAGCAGGTCCGCCAGTTCGCCAACGACATGCTCGGCATGACGCTGGTGACCCACCAGACGGGCCCTGACGGCCGGGTCGTCAAGCGTGTCTACGTCGAGGACGGGTGCGAGATCGATCGCGAGCTCTATCTGAGCGTGGTCCTCGACCGTACCACCTCGATGATCACCTTCATCGGTTCCAGCGAAGGCGGCGTCGAGATCGAGGAGGTCGCTGCCAAGGAGCCCGAGAAGATCATCAAGGTCGCTATCGATCCGGTGACGGGCTTCCAGCCGTTCCACGGCCGCAAGCTCGCCTTCGGCCTCGGCCTTGCAGGCGCTACGATGAAGAAGGCGGTGGCCTTCATGCAGGCGCTCTACCTGTGCTGCCTCGAGCGCGACGCCAGTCAGGTCGAGATCAACCCGCTGGTCGTGACCAAGCAGGGCGACCTCATCGCCCTCGACGCGAAGATGAACTTCGACAGCAACGCCCT
>CAYUKE010000191.1:0-6779 GCA_964445185.1 uncultured Geminicoccaceae bacterium | reverse complement strand
TACATCGACCAGGAGATGGAGGCGGTCGAACTCGCCTGAACGCGCCCGATCGACGTCGCATCGACACACCCCATGACACGCTTCCGCTCCGATTTCCTGCGCACGCTCGAGTGGCGTGGCTTCGTCCACCAGCTGACCGACGCCGACGGACTAGACGAGGCGCTATCGAAAGGTGCCGTCGGCGGCTATGTCGGCTTCGACTGCACCGCCGACAGCCTGCATATCGGCAACCTCGTGTCGATCATGCTGTTGCGCCACCTCGAAGAAGCGGGCCACCGGCCGATCGCGCTCATCGGCGGGGGCACGTCAAAGGTCGGCGACCCGTCGGGCCGGGATGCGACTCGGAAGCTCCAGGACGACACGACGCTGGCCGTCAACCGAGACGGAATTCGCCGCTCGCTTCAGGCCTTCTTGGACCTCGAGGGTGGCCGCACCCAGCTGGTCGACAACGCCGTATGGCTCGACCAGCTGAGCTACGTGCCGTTCCTCCGGGAGGTGGGGCGGCATTTCACCGTGAACCGCATGCTGACCTTCGATTCAGTCCGCCTGCGGCTCGAGCGCGAGCAGCCGCTGACGTTCCTCGAATTCAACTACATGATCATGCAAGCCTACGACTTCACCGAGCTTTCCCGACGCTACGACTGTCGGCTGCAGATGGGCGGCTCCGACCAGTGGGGCAACATCGTCAACGGCGTCGAGCTCAACCGGCGCCTCGGCGGCAAGGAGCTCTTCGGCCTAACGACGCCGCTGATCACCAGGGCGTCCGGCGAGAAGATGGGCAAGTCCGTGCATGGTGCGGTCTGGCTGAATGCCGATCGCCTGGCACCGTTCGACTACTGGCAATTCTGGCGCAACGTCGAGGACGCCGACGTCGGCCGGTTCCTCAAGCTCTTCACGCTGCTTCCGCTCGATGAGATCGCGCGCCTGGAGGCCCTCGCCGGCGGTGAGGTCAACGAGGCGAAGAAGGTTCTCGCGACAGAGGCTACGCGGCTGGCCCACGGCGACGCCGCGGCCCTTGCGGCCCGCGAGGCGGCGGCCGGTGTCTTCGAGAGTGCCGGCGACGAGAGCCAACTACCAACCGTCGATCTGGCGGCGGTGGTCTTGCGTGACGGCACGAGCGTCGTCGACCTTCTCGTCCTCGCTGGGCTTGCGGCCAGCAAGGGCGAGGCGCGGCGTCTGATCCGCGGTGGCGGTGCCAAGCTCAACGACGTCCGCATCGACGACGAGCTGCAGATCGTCGATCTTGCGGCCCTGCGCGCCGACCGCACGATGAAGCTGTCTGCCGGGCGTAAGCGGCATGTTCTGATCCGCGGCGGATGAGCCGACACCACCGGCTCAGTTGTCCGGCAAGCGCGGGGCTTCGGTGGGCACGCCGCTGAACAGGTCGGCCAACGCTCCCGGCGTGATGATCGAGAGCGGATTCACCACGACCGTCGGATCCTCGCGCCGACCGGTGACGGTGAAGTTGAGCGCGAAGGCGCCCGCCTGACGCTGCCCTTGCAGGAAGGGACCCAGCACCGGGATGCCGCCGATCGCCTGGTTCAGGGTGGCAAGCGGGGCCAGGTTGCCGGCGAGCTCGAGATCGCTGGTGGCGAGGTCGATGTCGCCGCTGAAGCGCACCGCGAGATCGGCCGCACGGAGATACGCGTCTTCCAAAGTCAAGACGTTGCTGGTGACGGTGATCGGCGCGACGAAGCGTGCGACCTGGATATCGCCGTCCGCCAAGTCGGCGATCTCCGGTGTCTCGGCGAGGCGCTCCACCATCGGCGGCACCCCCCGGACGACTAGGTCCTCGGCACGAAGCTCGCCCGCGAGGCGCAGCTCGGGGGCGTCCGATCGCAAAGTGCCATCCAGGGTCAGCGTGCCGCCGAACAGCGCGTCGCTGAGGTCGAGCGCGCGAAGCACGCCGCCGGCGTCGCGGGTCGCAAGCGTTAGGTTGCGCCCTTCGGCGCTCGGTCGGATGTCCAGATCGAGCCCCTTCTCGAAATCTGGTGTGCCCGCTTGAAGGTCAAGCGTCTCCACGACGCCGCCACGCAGTCGGGCGGATCCTGTTGCCGCCCGCAGCTGGCCCTGGCCGCCGGCCACCACTTCGTCGATCGCCCAAGAGAGATCCAACGCGTCCGGCCCGTCGGCGTCGGCGCCGTTCGAGTCGACGCGGACCAGCATCGGGCTGAGGTCGAGCCGCGGCCCTTCGACGTTGACCTCAAGCACGGCGTCGCGGCGCGCAGCCCGCGCTTCGAGGTCGGTTGCGGCTATCCGCAGCGGTGCCACCGTTAGCTCACGGATCGTGCCGTCCGGCGCAAGCTCGCCTTCCACGCGAATGTCGAGGCCCGGCCAGGCTGCGGTCACCGGGGCGAGGGTCACGCTGTCCGATCGTTCGACGACGTCGGCGTCGATCCGCCCCGCGATGCCAGCGGGCTTCCAGAGCGCAAGGCGTGGCACCTCGACCTCGGCGTCGACGAGGTCGAGCCCGAGCTGCGTTCTCGTCTCTCCATCGGCGACGTCGAGGGTAGCTTCGAACCCCACCGGGCCGGCGACCGGAAGGAGGTCGGGAATGCCAAGGCTCGTTAGCCGATCACCCGGGACCTGGCCGCGCGCCTCCAGCCGTTCGATGTCGGCGACGTTGTCGAGCAGGTAGGCGAACTCGAGCGGCACGCCGGCAATGGCGCCGCGGCCCGACGCTTCGACGCGGTCGGCGGTCGAATCGAGCCGGAGGATGGCATCCGTCAGGTCCCGACCGGCGGCCATCCCGGGTAGCCGCACGCCCTCGAAATCGCCGCCGAAGACCAGGTCGACGTCGTCCAGGGCGACGTCGGCGAGGAGCGGCAGCGCCACCTGCAGCCGGAACGTGCCGCCGCCGGCAGCCTCGGTCGTCGGCAACCCGTAGCGACTAGCCAGCGTGAGCGGTTCGTTGTCGACGACCGCGAGCATCGTCGGCACCGGACCGCGGCCGCGGACGTCAACAGTAAGCTGTTCCGTCGTCGCCGCGGAGGCGTAGTCGCTGATCACGATTTCCCCGCCCAGCACCTCGACCTCTTCGAGGCGACCGCCCGTCACCTCAAAAACCAGCCGGTCGGCGTCGAAGCGGGCGGTTGCCGCCGCCTCCGTCACCGGCGGCATTGGCCGCAGATAGTGGATTTCGGCATCGCGCACCCGGGCGGTGCCGCGTAGCGCCGAAGCCGCCGGCGCGCCGGCCAGGGCGTCGCCGTCGAGGTCGATCCAGAGATCCGCGCGCTCGATCCGACCGTTGGGAATGTTCTGGGTGAGCCAGCCCCGCGCACCGCGAGCGACGTCAACGGGCCAGACGGCGCCGGCGAAGCTGGCGTCGACGTCGGCAAGCGCCACCTGAAGGCGAACGCGATCGGTGGCGACGGTGCCACGCACGCTCGCCGTCAGCGCGGGCGAGACCAGGAAGGCCCGATGAACATCGACAGCGTCGGCGTCGCGGTTCCACGTGAGGGCGGCCTCGAGCTGGTCGATCGGGAGGATTTCCGGCATGCCCGCCGCGCGCAACCCGATCGGTCCGCCGCCGCGAAGGACGAGATCGACGGCTGCCGGTCGATCGTCGCCCCGACCGGTTGCAAACTCGACGACCAACGGACCGCCCTCGACGTCGAGGTCGTCCAAGGCGAGGAGAGCGGCAATCGCTGCGGGCGCGTGGATACGCACGACGCCCTCGATGCGCTCCGGGGCGACGTCGACGGTGGCGTCGATGCGGCTCGGCCGCTCCGCTTCTAGGCGGGCGCGGACCTTCAGGACGTGGCCACCGCCCTCACGTGGGCGCAGCTCCAGGCGCTCGACCGTGAGCGGAACATCACCAAGGCCGGTGTCCGTCAGGACGACCCGGCTGTCGGCGAGCCCCAAGCCGTCGAGCTGCCCAAGCGTAGCGGCGAGCCGCTTGGCCGCTGTGGCCGCGCTGGCCATCTGCACCAGCGTGTCGATCGCGTCCCGAGCGGGCAGGGCATCGCTCCCGTCGCCCTCCGCAGGCGGTGGCCAGGTGCGATCGAGCGACGCGCCGGGCAAGCCAGCCAGCAAGAGCAGAGCGGTGGCCGTCAATAGTGTCAGCGCCGCGCTCGCGAGCGACAGCACGCGCCGCAGTGGTCCGTTGCGGCGGGCTTGACCAAACCGCGCTCGCTTCGCACGCTTCCCGGCCTCGCCAGCAACCGTCTCGCGCCCCGGTGGGGACTGCCGTGCAGCCATCAAGATCTCTCGTCGTCGACCCGGTGCGCGTTGAGCGCGAACGCGAGCAGTTCGTCCATGCCGCCCTAGACGCCGCCGGCAAGGCGGAGCGGCGACAGCTATTGGAAGCGGGCAGGCCGCTCGTCGATGCGCTCTTCACCCATAGTCCCCATCTGTCGGCGCTCGTCCAGCGCGAGCCCGACCTGCTGCGCCCGCTCCAGGACACCGGGGTCGCAGCCGTGCTCGCCGGCGAGCTGGACGCGGCCCGCACGATCGCGACTGCCGACAGGCAGACGTTGCTGGCCCGTCTGCGCCAGGCGAAACGCCGGGTCGCCTTGGCTCTCGCCTGGGGCGACCTGGATGGCACGCTCGACGGCCAAGCCTTCTGCCGGACGTTGAGCGATTTCGCCGATGTCTGTGTCGCCGCGGTGCTCCGCCTGTTGCTCGGTTTTGCCGTCGACCGCAAGGAGGTTTGCGCCACCGCGCTCGCGCAGCCGGCCGCGCATGGTCTGTTCGTTCTCGGTATGGGCAAGTACGGCGCCCAGGAGCTGAACTACTCCAGCGACATCGATCTTGTCGTCTTCTTCGATCCCGATCGACTGCCCTACACCGGGCGTGAGACCGCGAGTGGCCTTGCCGCGAAGCTGACGCGCTCGCTTGCCTCCGCGCTCGGGGAGCAGGGCAAGGACGGCTACCTCTTTCGCTCGGATCTCCGGCTGCGGCCTTTCCCGGCTGGCCAGCCGCTCGCGCTCACCGTCGACGCCGCCGAGACCTACTTCGCGCGCCACGGCCAGAACTGGGAGCGCGCCGCCTACATCAAGGCGCGGCCGGTTGCCGGCGACCTGAAGGCGGGCACCGCGTTCCTCGAACGCATCGGTCCCTTCATTTGGCGCCGCTCGCTCGACTTCGCCGCGATCAACGACATCCATTCGATTAAGCGCCAGATCCACGCTTTCCGCGGCCACAGCCGCATCCGCACCCGCGGCCACAACATCAAGCTCGGTCGCGGCGGCATCCGCGAGATCGAGTTCTTCTGCCAGACCCAGCAACTGATCCTCGGCGGGCGCGTGCCGAGCCTGCGCGAGCGGGCAACCGCCGATGCCCTGCGCGAGCTCCAGGCGGCTGGTTGGATCGCTGCCGACGTCGCCGGCGAGCTGACCGATGCCTACTGGTACCTGCGCCGCGTCGAGCATCGGCTGCAGATGGTCGACGACGCGCAGACCCATGTCCTGCCGGAGGACGACGTCGCCTTTGGTCGCTTCGCCGCCTTCATGGGCTACGACGATGCCGCCGAATTCAAGGCCGATCTCGTCCGCCAGCTGGAAACGGTCGAACAGCACTATGCTAGTCTGTTCGAGGCGAGCCCGGATCTCTCCGACGCGGGAGCCCTCGTCTTCACGGGAACGGACGACGACCCGGCAACGCTGGCGCATCTCCGGGGCCTCGGCTTTCAGGACCCCTCCGGCTTAAGCGCGCGCGTCCGCGCCTGGCACCACGGCCATATCGCCGCGACGCGGAGCAGCCGCGCCCGCGAGCTTCTGACGGAGTTGATGCCGGACCTCTTGAAGTCGCTCGCCGGTCAACGCGACGCGGACCTCGCGTTCCGCCGCTTCGACGCATTCCTCAGCAGCCTGCCAGCCGGGGTCCAGCTCTTCTCGCTGTTCCACGCCAACCCCAGGCTGCTTGGGCTGATCGCGCTGATCATGGGCACGGCGCCGCGCATGGCCGAACGGCTGGCCGGCTCGACACGCCTCTTCGAGGCGATGCTGACCCCCGCCTTTATTGAGGTGCTGCCGCGACGGCCGCTGTTGCAGGCCGAGCTCGAGACGACGCTGCGGGCCGCGCGCAGCACCGAGGACCTGCTCGACCGGGCCCGCGTCTGGGGCCAGGCGCGCCAGTTCCAGGTCGAGTTCATGGTGCTGACGGCCCGGCTCAGCGCGCATCGCGGCCTCGACCAGCTGACCACGATCGCCGATCTCTTGCTGCAGCGTCTGTTGCCGGCCGTCGAGGCTTGGCTCGCTGCAGTCCACGGCCGCGTACCCGGTGGCCGCTTCGCCGTGCTCGCCTTGGGCAAGCTCGGCTCGCGCGAGCTGACGATCGGCTCGGACCTCGACCTCGTGTTCGTATTCGACGCTCCCGATGGCGCCCGGAGCGATGGTCCCAAGCCGCTGCCGGCGCCGACCTTCTACGCGCGGCTCGGCACGCGGCTCATCAGTGCGCTCAGCGCCCCCACGGCCGAAGGGCGGCTGTTCGAGATCGACATGCGGCTCCGCCCCTCGGGCAACGCCGGACCCGTCGCCTGCTCGCTCACGAGCTTCGCCGGCTATCAGCGGCGCACGGCCCAAGTCTGGGAGCACCAGGCGTTGACCCGTGCCCGTCCGGTCGCCGGGGATGCTGGCCTTGGCGAAGCGCTGGTAGCCATCATCGAAGAGGTGCTGACCACGCCGGCGCCGGCATCGCTCGCCGACGAGGTGGCACAAATGCGGCGGCGGATCTTCAAGGAGCACGGCGCAGAGGACCCGTTCGATCTGAAGCACCATCCGGGTGGCTTGGTGACGATGGAGTTTCTCGCGCAGTATCTCGTTCTCCAGAACGCGTCG
>CAYUKE010000190.1:0-6784 GCA_964445185.1 uncultured Geminicoccaceae bacterium | reverse complement strand
CGAGTGCTGGGTCGCGTAGGCGATCTCGCGGAGCAGGTCGACGCCCGGCCCGATCGGGATGTGACGGATCGAGGCGCCGGCGATGATGAAGCCGAAGGCGTGGATCGGGTAGCTCGGGTTCGGCACCAGGATCGTGTCGCCCGGCGCGGTGATCGCCTGCGCCATATTGGCGAACCCTTCCTTCGAGCCGAGGGTCACGCAGATGTCGGTCTCGGGATCGAGGGCAACGGCGAAGCGCCGGGCGTAGTAGGCGGCGAGCGCCCGTCTCAGGCCGGGGATGCCGCGAGATGTCGAGTAGCGGTGCGTCTTGGGGTTGCGGACGGTCTCCGCAAGCTTGTCGACGATGTGGTCCGGCGTCGCCCCGTCGGGGTTGCCCATGCCGAGGTCGATGACGTCGTGCCCAGCGGCGCGCGCGTCGGCCTTCATCGCGTTCACCTCGGCGAACACGTAGGGCGGCAGGCGACGCATCCGGTGGAAGTCGGGTTGGCGCAAGGCGGCTCTCGCTTCGCAGGTCGACGCTCGGGCCCGCCGGCTTAGCGCCGAACGACGACTTCCGCCAGATCCACGTCGCGGTCGGTGGCGGCGGTCCGGACGGCCTCAGCCTCGACGCCATTTGCAACGAGGCTCGTCAACACGGCCTGCGCGCGCGCTTCGCCGAGCGGACCGCCGGCGCGAACCAACCAGGTGCCGTCCCGACCAGCGCGGACGACGGCCTGTTGCAAGCGGTCCCGTTCGAGCGAGGCGACGACGCTCGATCCGGGCGCGAAGGCGATGGCGGTCACGCGCTCGAGCTGCGCCACCTCAGGGGCTGCCGCTGCTGCCAGCACGCGCCGGCGCCGCTCCAGCTCCTCGCGGTCCCTGAGCACCGCGCGCGCGAGCCCGAGAACATCGTCGGCCGTGGCGAGCGTGTCGTCCAAGTCGACGCCACGCGACGCTCGTCTGGGGCCGACGTCCGCCACGGGGGTGACGGCAACAGCCGCCGGGGCGGCGGCTTGGGGCGGCGGCGCACCGGCCACGCGCGCATCGGCGGCCGCGGCGACGTCTCGGGTGCGGCCGGCTGTCGCGGTCAGGCTGTCCGCGAGGACCGCGCGCTCGAATGCATCGTAGCGCGGCGTGGGTGCCGTCGGGACCTCCGTCAGCCCTGGCTTGCTGCCGCCGAGGGGCCCCGGGTCGGAGGCGCAAGCGGCGACGAGCGATGCGCAGAACAGAGCCACGAGCCACCCGCGGGTGCGTGTCAAGCAGGTGAATTCGGGACTTACTGACACGTTCGCACTCCGCTACAACGCACTTGCAGCATTTCGGATGCGCCAAGCCCGGCGCGACGCGTGGGTGGCACAAGCAAGGATGGGATCGATGAGCCAAAGCCCGCTTCCCGAGCAACGGCAATCCGCCGAGCTTACCCAAATCATGGGGGAGATCGCGGAGAAGAGCCAGAAGCTGGTCCAGGATTTCATCGAGAGGCAAAAGCCAGGCGAGATGCTGAAGCGGCGTCCGGATCCGCTCAACCTCAGCCAAGCATACCTAGAATACACGACGCGTTTGATGGTCAACCCGATGCAGGTCATGCAGACTAATTTCGGGCTCTGGCAAGACTATATGCGGCTTTGGCAAACGACGACGCGAAGGATGATTGGCCAAGAAGTCGATCCCGTCGTCGTGCCTGAGCGAAGCGACCGCCGTTTCAAAGACCCAGCCTGGAACGACAACGTTCTCTTCGATTTCATTAAGCAAAGCTATCTACTTGCGGCGCGTTACCTGACGGACAGCGTCGAATTCGGTGAGGGCATTGATCCGAAAACGAAGCACAAACTTGAGTTTTATACGCGCCAGTTCATCGACGCGATGGCGCCATCGAATTTCGTGCTGACGAATCCGGAGGTCATTAAGCTAACGCTGGAAACCCGCGGCGAGAACTTGCTCCGCGGCCTAAAGAACATGCTCGATGATTTGGAGCGTGGCAAGGGCAAGCTGGCGATCCGGATGACGGATATGGACGCCTTCGAGCTTGGGCGTAACATCTGTCTGACTCCCTGCAAGGTCGTTTATCAGAACGAGCTGATGCAGCTTCTGCAGTATGAGCCGTCGACCGAGCAGGTGCACAAAACGCCGTTGATGATTGTGCCGCCGTGGATCAACAAATTCTATATCCTCGACCTTCAGCCTAAGAACAGCTTCATCAAGTGGGCGGTTGATCAGGGCTTCACCGTCTTTGTCCTGTCGTGGATCAATCCTGATGAGCGGCACGCGCAGATGACCTTCGAGAACTACATGCTCGAAGGCCCACTCTGTGCGCTCGACGCAATCGAGAAGGCGACGGGCGAGCGTGACGTGACCGCCGTCGGGTACTGCCTCGGCGGCACGTTGACCGCGGCGACGATGGCCTACCTCCGCACGCACGGAGATTCGCGCATCAAGGCGAGCACGCTGTTCACGACGATGACGGATTTTTCCGATGCCGGTGATCTCGGCGTCTTCATCGACGAGGAGCAGCTCAATCTCGTTGAAGACCTGATGTCGCAACGGGGTTTTCTCGACGGTCGCGAGATGGCGACGACATTCAACATGCTTCGCGCGAATGACCTGATTTGGTCCTTCGTCGTGAACAACTACTTGATGGGTAAGGATCCGTTTCCGTTCGACCTTCTATATTGGAATTCTGACAGCACGCGGATGCCGGCGGCGATGCACAGCTTCTATCTGCGTAAATGCTACTGGGAGAACAAGCTGATCGAACCGGGCGGGATTGTGCTCAATGGCACGCCCATCGACCTCGGCAAGATCGACGTGCCGGTGTACTGGCTGTCGACCCGTGAGGACCACATCGCACCGTGGACGGCGAACTACGCCGGCACCTACTACTTCAGCGGTCCGAAGACCTTCGTGCTTGCCGGTTCTGGGCACATCGCGGGCGTCGTCAACCCGCCGGCGTCAAACAAGTACGGCTACTGGACCAACGAGGAACTGCCGCACGACCCTGATGCCTTCCTCGCCGGCGCCACCCAGAACGAGGGCTCGTGGTGGCCGCACTGGTCGGCCTGGAACGCGGCGTTCTCCGACGGTGAGATGGTGCCGGCGCGCAAGCCCGGTGACCGTCAACTGCAGATCCTCGAAGAGGGTCCGGGCTCTTTCGTCAAGGAGCGGGCGGCCTAACAGGACACCTTTGCCGGTTCCGCGTCAGCGTTGTCGCTGCGCCGTCGACGAGGCGTTGCGGCAGCGCGCGGAGCAATAGCGGACATTCGGCCAATCGCGCGCCCATCTCTTGCGCCACACGAATGGGCGCCCGCACACCACGCACATCTTGCGGGGCAGGGTCGCCTTATCGTTGGATCGCCGTTTCAGAGCCCGAGGTCCAGCTGCTCGGCGACGCGCGGTTGTGGCGTTGGGCTGCGCGCACGGGGGCCGCGACCGGACCTAGGCAATCCAGATCGTCGGCTGCCGTGCCGCTCCTGGATGGTATCGGCCTCGGCCCGATAGGTTTCGCTGCGGCGCAGCCTGTAGATCCGCTCGCGCGCGCGCCGCGCGGCCGTCGTGTGATCGACGATCGGCGGCGGGTAACTTAGGCGCCTTGCCTCGAGGTCGGTGCGCCAGGGTTCGTGGACCGCTGCGCTGTCGAGGTGGCGAAGTTCGGGAACCCAGCGCCGGATGAACGTACCGTCCGGGTCGAGTTCCCTGGATTGCTTGATCGGGCTGTAGATGCGGACGGTGTTGATGCCGGTCGTGCCCGATTGCATCTGCATTTGCGACCAGTGGATGCCCGGCTCGAAATCGGTGAACCACCGGGCGAGGAGCGGCCCGGTCGCCCGCCAGTCGAGCCAGAGGTGATAGCTGGCGAAGGAGCAGAGCATGGCCCGCACGCGGAAGTTGATCCAGCCATGCGCCGCGAGTGCCCTCAGGCACGCGTCGACGAACGGGTAGCCGGTGAAGCCCTCGGCGAAGGCGCGAAGCTTGCGGTCATCCCAATCGCGATCCAACGCGTCGTAGGCGGAGTGGAAATGCCGATTCTCGATCTCGGGCTCGGTTTCGAGCTTCTGAATGAAGTGGCAGTGCCAGTGCAGTCGGGAGCGAAACGAGATGATGCTCTTGGTCTGGAGGTCGTCGCCTTCGTTTCCGCTGCGATGCCGCTCCAGCTCGAGATTGGCTCGCTGATACACCTCGCGGATCGAGAGGGTCCCCCAGGCGAGATGCGGTGAGAGCCGCGAGCAGGCATCGAACGCGTCGACCGGCGTCGCCATCGCTCGCCGGTAGTCGCGCCCGCGCGGACCGAAGAACGTGTTGAGCAGGCCGAGGCCCGCCGCCCGTCCACCGTCTTGCCGGTATGGCGGATCATCCGCCGACATCTGGGCCGGTGTCGCAGGCAGCACGCCGGCCGCCGTGGGCGCGGTATGGAGGGCGGGCGGCGTCGGGATGCTCGGCGCGCGCATCAGCCGCTCCCACCGTGTGGCCCAGCCGTCGCGCCGGCGCAGTCCGCGCAAGACCCCGTGCTGGCGCCGCTCCTCCCAGCGGACGCCGCGTTCGCGCAAGAGCAGGGCGACCGCTCGGTCGCGGGCGAAGGTCCAGGCGTTACCGGTTTCTTGGTGCGACCAGACGGTCTCCACCGGGTGTTCGTCCAGCAACGCCGCAAGCACCGCGGGGGCCTCGCCTGTGCGAACGAGCAGCGGCGCCCCCAGCCGCGACAGCGCGCCCTGCAACTCGACAAGCGACTCGCGGACGAAGCGCCACTGTCGTCCCGAGCTATCCGGTAGGGTCCAGAAGGCAGGCTCGACGACATAGAGCGCCAGCACCGGCCCGCGTGCTGCGGCTTCAGCGAGCGGCGCGTGATCGGCGACGCGCAGGTCGCGCTTGAACCAGACGAGCTGCGCTGGCGGGTGCTTGATCGGCATGCCCAGAAGCTAGCGCGTCACTCGGTTCCGCCCAGCGGGGCGCTCGCCGTTGGGCCGCACCGGCCGGCCGGCGGGTGCTTAGCCGAGCCCGGTCGGGCGCGGCACGCTCAGTGTGTCCAGGCGTCGGGCGAGGCGTCGGAGCTGTCGATCCAGGTCGGCCTGTTCCGCCAGGCTGAGACGCGGACCGGGGCGGCGGACGGCGGCTGAGCGGATGAGACCGCGTCGACGATAGATTTCCTTGCGGATCGCGAGGCCGACACCTGGTTGCTGCTCCAGCCTGATCAGGGGCAGGTGCGCATCGAAGATATCCTCGCCGCGTTCAAGGTCGCCGGCGGCGAAGTGCTGGCAGATCTGGACGAGAGCCTCGGCGAACGCGTAGCCGGTCATGCAGCCGTCGGCACCGAGGTGCATCTCCGAGGCGAGGAACAGGCCGCCGTTCGCCGTGAGGATCGATAGCCTTCGCAGCCTGTCCTCGCGCTCGCGGCGGCGGATCTCGGCGAGCTTGCCGAGGCCCGGCCAGTCTTCGTGCTTGAGCATGACGATCGACGGGCAGCGCCGAACGACCCGCTCATAGGTATCGACCGAGAAGTGGACGCCGGTGGTCAGCGGATAGTCCTGGAGGCAGACGGGTATGTCGGCGCCGAGCGCTTCGGTCGCCTCGACGAGGTAGGCTTCCACAGCGGCGTCGGTGTTCAGGCCCGGTGGGCAGGCGAGCATGACACCGGCAGCGCCCGCCTCCATCGCCGTGAGTGCACGGCGAACCAGCGGCGCCATGCCGGGCGCGCTGACACCGACGAGGATCGGCGCCCGCCCGTCGACCCGCTCCAGGAAACGGCGCGCAATAGCCGCGCTCTCGTCCGGCAGGAGCTTCGTCGCCTCGCCCATGATGCCGAGGATCGTGATCCCAGCGACACCGGCCTCGAGATAGCCGTCGGCGAGCCGATCGATGCTGGTGAAGTCGATCGCGCCGTCGTCGGCAAAGGGCGTCGGCGCGATGACGAACGCACCCTTGGTCGCCTCTTCGATCCGATGCACGCGCTCCTCCCGTCTCATGGCCGTTCGGCCGCTTGCGCGAAAGCGGCGTCCTTGGCAAGCCTCCGGGGGCGTCAAGGAGGCCGCGCCATGCTCTACGCTCTCGATGGCATCGAGCCGTCGATCGATCCCACCGCCTGGATCGCGCCGTCGGCGGTCCTGATCGGCCGTTGCCGGATGGAGCCGGGCTCCAGCCTGTGGTTCGGCGCCGTCGCGCGCGGTGACAACGAGCTGATCACGATCGGCGTAGGTAGCAACGTCCAGGAGAACTGCGTGCTGCATACCGATCCCGGCTATCCGCTGACGATCGAGGCTGAGGTGACGGTCGGCCACCTGGCGATGCTGCATGGCTGTCACATCGGCGCGGGCAGCCTCGTCGGCATCGGCGCCACCATCTTGAACGGCGTGCGCGTGGGCGAAGGCTGCCTGATCGGTGCGCACGCGCTTATTCCCGAGGGGCGTGAGATCCCCGATGGCAGCCTGGTGATGGGCGCGCCAGGCAAGGTCGTCGGTGAGGTGAAGCCTGAGCAGGCGGAGCGGATGCGGCGGGGAACGGCGGTCTATGTCGAGCGTGCCGCCCGCTATCGCTCGGCGCTCGTGGCCATGGGCCGCACCGACGCGCCGCGGTTGGACGGCTAGAACTCGGGCGAAGGCGGCGCGCGACCGTCATTTGGGTGTCACGCCGGAAGGGCGGAACGATGGACGAGATGAGGCTGGCGTCGGGCGTGTTGGTCGTCCGCTTCGCCGGCGACAGCGGCGACGGGATCCAGCTGACGGGCAGCCGGTACACCGCGGAAGCGGCGGCCCCCCCCGCCCAACACGCGCCCATAACCCACATACCCGCCCACCTACCCCCCCCCCCCCGCACCACC
>CAYUKE010000189.1:0-6790 GCA_964445185.1 uncultured Geminicoccaceae bacterium | reverse complement strand
GGCGTGTTTCTCGGCGCCTCGACCAACATCGTCGACCGCGATACCGGCGAGGTCTATCGCGGCCGCGTCCCTGCCTTTTCGGTCGTCGTCCCCGGTGCCTTGCCCGGCAAGCCGCTCCCGGATGGGACCCCCGGGCCCAGCCTCTACTGCGCCGTCATCGTCAAGCGCGTCGACCCCCAGACCCGCGCCAAGACCTCGATCAACGATCTCCTCAGGGACTGATGGATCTCCGCGATCCGGCGGCTCTCGCTGCTGAATTGGTGCGCGTGCCGAGCGTAACGCCCGACGGGGGCGCCGGCGTCGACCTCGTCGCCCGCTGGCTGCAGGCCCTGGGCGCGGAGGTGGTCCGCGTCGTCGAAGATCCCGCCGTCGCGAACATCGTGGCGCGCACGGGAACCGGCGGGCAGCGTATCGCCTTCGCCGGCCACACGGACGTCGTCCCGGTCGGCGAGTTGGAACAGTGGTCGTTCGGGCCGTTCGCCGGCACGATCACCGGCGGCCGTGTGCTCGGCCGCGGCGCCTGCGATATGAAGGGCGCCGTCGCTGCCACGGTTGCCGCGCTTGCTCGCGCTGAACGCCAGGGCGAAGTTTGGGTCTGCATGACCGGGGACGAGGAGGGACCGGCACGCCACGGCACCGCGGCCATTGTTCGCTGGTTCCGGTCGCAGGGCATTGCGCTCGACGGTTGCGTCGTCACGGAGCCGACGTCGGCCAGGGCCGTCGGCGACACCATCAAGATCGGCCGCCGCGGCTCGCTGAATGCGCGTATCACCGTGCGCGGCCGCCAAGGGCACACGGCGTTTCCGAGCCGGGCGGACAACCCAGTCCACCGGCTGGCGGCGATCGTCCACGAGCTGACGTCCGCCCCGCTCGATGCCGGCACGGCTCGATTCGAGCCGTCGACGCTCCAGGTCAGCACGTTCGACGTCGGCAACACCGCCACCAACGTCATTCCGGCGACCGCCGCCTGCGTGCTGAACATCCGCTTCAACACCGAGCACACTGCCAAAAGCCTGATCGCTTGGCTGGACACGGTCGCCGCGCGGCATGCACCCGCCCGTGCCGAGATCGACCTGCTCGGCGCTAGCCACGCGTTCCTCTCGGAGAACACGGCATTCACGTGCCTCGTCGCTGACACCATCGTCGAGACGCTCGGCCGAACACCGCAACCCAGCACCGGCGGCGGCACGTCGGACGCGCGCTTCTTGCGCGAACTCGGGCCCGTCGTCGAACTGGGCACGATTGGCCATTCTCTGCATCAGGTCGACGAATGGGTCGGCCTTGACGAACTCGAGGAGCTGACCCGGATCTACAAGGCCATCATCGAGCGCGCCGCGGAACCGGCATGATCCCGACGATCGACGAGATCACGCGTGGTGTGGTGGGCGCCAGCCTGCTGCTCCGCAACGACGCGCGCGGTCTGGCGGCGTTCGACGTCAGCCTTGAGGGCTTCGTTAAGAGTTTCTCGGCTGCGGTCCTCATGCTGCCTGCTTTCGCCTTCGTCCACTGGTTGCAGACCCGTGACGCGGCCTTTGGCGCGACGCCGTTGGGCCTCGCCTTGCTCGCCTACGCGCTGCAATGGGTTGCGTTCCCGGTGACGGCGGCGCTGCTCGCCAAGCTGATGCAGCGCACGCAGCTGTTCGTGCCGTACGTGGTTGCCGCGAACTGGGCCTACATCGTCCAGATCGGCATTGTTGTGCCCGTCGCGCTGCTGGGCACGCTCCTCCCGACCGTCGTTGCCGATCTGCTGGCCTTCGCGTTGGTGCTCGGCCTGCTGGTCTACGACTACCAGATCGCGCGGTTCGCGTTCCAAGCCGAGGGCTTCGAGGGTGTCGGGGTCGTTCTCGCGCAGCTCCTCGTTGGCCTGCTCATTCATCATCTGGTCGTAGGCGGTTGAGGTCGTGCCAAACCCGTTCCAAGTAAAGGCCGGCCGCCGGCGCCGTCGGCCCGGCAACTTGCCGGTCGCGCGCGCGAAGGGCTTCGGCGACACGTTCGGGGGGCCAGGCGCCGCGGCCGACGAGAACCAGCGTGCCGACCATGTTGCGAACCTGATGATGCAGGAACGAACGCGCTTCGACGGCGATGTCGAGACGGTCGCCTGAGCGCACGACGTGCAGACGGTCGAGCGTCTTGACCGGTGACCGCGCCTGGCAGTCGGCGTCGCGGAAGCTTGTGAAATCGTGCCGTCCCTCCAGCCAGGCAGCGCCACGCGCCATCGCCTCGACGTCGAGCTCCGTCGGCACGTGCCACGCGAGCCCTGCCTCCCAAGTCAGCGGTGGGCGGCGATTGCGGATCACGTAGCGGTATGCACGTTGCCGAGCATCGAAGCGGGCATGCGCGTCGTCAGGAACGCGCCGCGCTTCGGCGACGGCGATCGGGTGCGGACGCAGATAGTGATTGAGCGCGTTCTGGACGGTGTCGTCGGGGTACAGTTTCGGCAGGTCCACATGCGCCACCTGCCCCGTCGCATGGACTCCCGCGTCCGTCCGCCCTGCCGCCTGGACGGTGCAAGCAACGCCGGCAAACGCAGCAACGGCACCTTCGACAACGGCCTGGACGGCTTGACCGTGCGCCTGCCGCTGCCAGCCGCAGAATGGGCCGCCATGATACTCTAGGGTCAGGAAGTAACGCGGCACGTCAGCCCAGGCGGGTGCCCGCGGGCACCGCGCGGCCGCGCAGGAACTCGACGGTCGGCATCGGCCTCTTGCCGCCGGGCTGGACGACCAGCGGGCGCAACGCCGCGACGCCGCAAGCTACGGTGAGCCCATCGTCGATGGTGACGCCCGGCGCCCCCCTGCCTGGGCGAACCTCCGCCTCGAGGACGCGCACGCGATGGCCGTCGAGCAGCAGCCACGCGTTGGGATGGAAGGCCCGAACGCGGCGCTCGAGCACATCCGCCGGCGCCGTGAAGTCCAGCGCGAACTCGCCCTTGGCGAGCTTCTTGGCGTACGTCATGCCGTCGGACGCCTGCGGGCGCGCCCGGGCTCGGCCATGTTCGAGGTCGTCGAGAAGCGGCAGCAGCAGGTCGGCGCCCTTGGTCGCGAGCAGCGCGCGCAGGCCAGGGGCGGTCGTCCCCGGCTCGATGCGGACTTTGGAGCTCGCGAAGACCGGGCCTGTATCGAGGCCCGCCTCCATCTGGAACACTTCAAAGCCAGTGTCCGCGTCGCCCGCCTCGATAGCGCGCTCGACCGGCGCGGCGCCCCGCAACCGCGGCAGCAGGGAACCGTGGACGTTGAGACAACCGGCCGAGGGAATGTCGAGGACGGCCTGCGGCAGGATCAGGCCGTACGCCACGACGATGCCGATGTCTGCTCGCAATTCGCCAAGGACGGCCTGAACCTCCCGGTCCTTCAGCGTCGCTGGCGTCGCAACGGTCAGACCCAAGCCCTCCGCGGCGAGATGAACCGGCGTCTGTTGATCCCGATGACCACGCCCGCGAGGGCGTGGTGGCTGCGTGTAGACGGCGCGGAGTTCGTGCCGGCTGGCTTCCAACCGTTCGAGGCTCGGGACCGCGAACTCCGCGCTGCCCATGAAGACCACGCGCACGCCCCGTCTCCTCAGCTAGCCCGGCGTTGCTTCTCGCGCTGCAACTTCTGCAGGCGACGCAGCAGCATCCGCCGCCGCAGCAACGAGAGGTGGTCGACAAACAGCACGCCGTCGAGGTGGTCGAGCTCGTGCTGCAGGCAGCGCGCCAGCAATCCCTCCGCGTCCAGCTCGCGCGGCTCGCCGTCGCGATCCTGAAACCGGACAAAGATCCGCTCGAAGCGCTCGACGTCGGCGTAGATCTCGGGAAGACTGAGGCAGCCCTCTTCGCCGGTGACGCGCGTCTCGCCGGTGGCGACAACCTCTGGATTGACCAGCGCCAGCGGCGCCGGCGGGCTCTCCTTGTCGCTGACGTCGAGCACGACGACACGCCGGCCGACACCGATCTGCGGCGCGGCGAGGCCAATGCCGGGCGCGGCGTACATCGTCTCGAACATGTCGTCGACGAGCCCGCGAACACCCTCATCGACGCTGGCGACCGGCTCGGCCCGTGTCTTCAAGATCGGGTGCGGGGCGATCAGGATCTCACGCAGCGCCATGACGTTCGCTCTTGCTCGTTGGTGCGGCGGCGCTCTGCCGGCCGGTGGCCACGGTCAGCCGAAGGGACGACGGGCACGCAGCGCCGCGTCGATCGTTCCGTCATCGAGATAGGTGAGCTGGCCACCGAGCGGAACCCCATGGCCGAGCCGGGTGACGCGCACGCCGAGCGGCTGCAGGCGCTCCGCCAGGTAGTGAGCGGTCGTCTGACCGTCGACCGTCGCACCCAGCGCCAGCACCACCTCGTCCACACGCGGCTCCGCAGCATCGATTCGGCTGACGAGGTCTGGGATCCTCAGCTCCTTCGGCCCGACGCCGTCGATCGCCGACAAAGTTCCGCCGAGCACGTGATAGCGGCCGAGAAAGGCACCTCCCCGCTCCATCGCCCAGAGGTCGTCCACCTCTTCGACCACGCAGAGGAGCCCGAAGTCACGCGTTGGCGCCGTGCAGATCGCGCACGGATCGGTGGTATCGAGGTTGCCGCAGGTGCCGCACGGGACCACCGCCTCGGCAACCTCGGCCAAAGCCCGCACCAGTGGCCGCAATTGCGCGTCGCGTCGCTTGAGAAGATGCAACGCAGCGCGGCGGGCCGAACGTGGCCCGAGCCCCGGCAGGCGCGCGAGCAGCCTGACGACCTCGTCAAGCGGCGGGCTCGCCACGTCAGAACGGGAGCTTCATGCCCGGCGGCAGCGGCAGACCGCCCGTCAACTTGCCCATCTCGTCCTGAAGGGTCTGGTCGACCTTAGCCTTGGCATCGGCGGCAGCGGCGACCACCAGATCCTCCAGCACCTCGATCTCGTCCGGGTCGATCAAGGATTTGTCGATCTGCACGCGCTTCAGATCACCCTTGCCGCTGATGGTCACCGAGACGAGCCCGGCGCCAGCGGTACCGACGACCTCCAGTTCGCCCAGCCGCTCCTGCATTTCGGCCATCTTGGCCTGCATCTTCTGCGCTTCTTTCAGCATGTTGCCGATATTCTTCATGAGGGGATCGACCCTTCCTGGCGGGTGACGGGCGACGCTTCGCCGAACTCGCGCGTCTCGATCGCGACGATGGTGGCACCCGGCATCTTGTCAAGGATGTGGCGGACCTCCGACCAATCGCGCGCCGCCTGCAAACGCTCGCGCCGGCGGGCCTCGTCACGCTCGGCAAGCGTCGGCGCGTCGGCGGGCGCGGTGTCGACACCCCAACGACGGCCGGTGAGCCGATGGAGCGCCTGCGCGAGGCGAGCGCCGGCATCCGGCGGCGCGCCAACGACCCATGCCAGCCGCAGCCGGCCCGGCTCGATTGAGGCCGGCCGCGCGCATTGATGCACCAGCGCTGCCAGAACCGGCTCGCCACCATCGCGCAGAAGATCGACGATCCCCGCGAGGTCGTTGGGCATCGGCGGCAGCGCTGCGGTCGGCGCCGGGGCCGACGAGGGCGGCGGCGTGGCCGGCGCTCGCCGTGCCTGCGTCTCAGCGTCAAGACGGCGCAGCAGCTCGGCCGGCGGTGGCAGGTCGGCCATGCAGGCGAGCCGGACGAGGAGCATCTCCGCAGCAGCGGCGGCGTCCGGCGCCTGGCCGACCTCCTCCAACCCGCGCAGCAGCACCTGCCACGCGCGGGCCAAGGCCGGCAGCTCGAGCTTGCCCGCCAGCTCTGTCGGCGCCGCATCGGCTTCGAGCGGCGCGACCTTCTCGCGGGTCAGCTCGTGGCAAAGCGCCAGCAGGTCCTCGACGACGACGCGCGGGTCACCACCCGCCGCGACGATCTCGCGGAATGCGGCCAAGGCCTCGGCCGGCGCACCGCCCGCCGCGTGCTCGAGCAGCACGCGCACTTGCGTACGGTCCGCGAGGCCGACCATGGCCTGGACATCGGCCAACTCGACGCGACCCCCGCCGTGGGTGAGCGCCTGGTCGAGCAGCGACAGCGCATCGCGCATCGAGCCGCCGCCAAGCCGGGCGATCAGGGCAAGCGCGTCGGCGCTAGCCTCGGCCTCCTCGCTGGCGACGACCTCGGCCAGATGGGCGGCGATCGTGTCGGGCTCGATCCGACGCAGATCGTAGCGTTGGCAGCGCGACAGGACCGTCACCGGGATCTTACGCGCTTCGGTCGTCGCCAAGATGAAGCGGACATGCGGCGGCGGCTCCTCCAGTGTCTTCAAGAGACCGTTGAAGGAAGCCGCGCTCAGCATGTGCACTTCGTCGATGATGTAGACTTTGTAGCGCGCGTCGGCGGGCGCATAGCGGCTGTTCTCGACGAGTTCGCGAATATGGTCGATGCCGGTGTTGGTCGCCGCGTCGATCTCGAGGACGTCGAGGTTGCGCCCGTCGGCGATCGACCGGCACGGTTCGCACACGCCGCACGGGTCTGCCGTCACGCCGCCGTGCCCATCGGGACCGACGCAGTTGAGGCACTTGGCGATCACGCGCGCGGTGGTCGTCTTGCCGGTGCCGCGGATGCCGGTGAGCAGATAGGCTTGGGCAATCCGGCCCGATCCGAACGCATTGGTGAGCGCTCGAACGACGGCCTCCTGGCCCACGAGTTCGCTGAGCCGTCCGGGACGGTAGGCTCGGGCAAGCACGCGGTAGGGCTTAATCTCGGCGTTCAACAGGCATCCCGGCGCAACCAAGGGCGCTCGATCTGGCGGCGAAGAAGCTGCGGGCGGCGGAGGACTGGCAACGACCCGGACCGAAACTCGTTACGGCTGCTTCCTTCCGGACCTGACCG
>CAYUKE010000188.1:0-6806 GCA_964445185.1 uncultured Geminicoccaceae bacterium | reverse complement strand
TCGACCTCATCATCCTCGACGTCATGCTGCCGGATGCCAGCGGGCTCGACCTGACGGCCGAGATGCGCGACCGCGGTGACGTGCCGATCCTCCTGCTCACCGCCCGCAAGGAGGTCGAGGACCGTATCCGCGGCCTTGAGGCGGGTGCCGACGACTATCTCACCAAGCCCTTCGAGCCGCGGGAGTTGCTTTTGCGGGTTCAACGAATTCTCGAGCGAACAGGCCCATTGCGGGTCGCGGAAGCGCCCGAGGTGCGGTTCGGCCGTTTCCGCTTCCACCGCGGGCACGGAACGCTGAGCTATGATGGCCAGCCCGTGCACCTGACCTCGGGCGAGCGCGACTTGCTGGCCAGGCTGGCCGCGACCCCGGGCGAGGTGCTCGATCGGCCCTCGCTGATTGCCGACGCGGCCATCGACGGCGATGACCGCGCCGTCGACACGCAGGTTGCAAGGCTTCGACGCAAGCTGGAGGACGATCCGCGTCAGCCGCGATATGTCGTGACGGTGCGCGGTCGCGGCTACGCGCTCCGGTGCGTCCCATGACGGTAGCGGAAGCGGGCGCCGTGGCAGCTCCTGGGCGTCGGCTGGGTCTCACCGGCTGGCTGCCGCGAACGCTCTTCGGGCGCTCGCTACTCATCGTCCTCGTGCCACTGGTCGTCCTGCAGATCCTGCTGGTCGTCGTCTTCTATGAGCGGCACTGGGAAACGGTGAGCCGCTGGCTCGCGATCGGCGTCGCCGGCGACGTCGCCTGGCTGGTGGAGCAGTTGGAGCAGGCGCCCGACCAGGCGACCCGTGGCGAGATCCTCGACGCCGCACGTCGCCACACCGGCTTCGCGCTATCCCTCGAGCCCGGCGGTGTGCTCCAGGCGGCGAGCGCGCGTAGCGGCTTCCGGCCGCTCGCCGACCTCGATGCGCGCCTTCGCGAGACGTTCGATCGACGCTTGGATCGGCCCTTTCGGATCGATACGCGTCCGGCGCAGGTAGACCGTGTCGCCGTCTATGTGCAGCTCGACGACGCGCTTCTTCGGGTGCTGCCCGAGCGCAAGCGGGTGGATACCTCGACGACGGTGCTGCTCGTCGCGTGGATGGTCGGCGCTTCGCTGCTCCTGCTCGTCCTGGCCGTCTACTTTCTCGGTCGGCAAGTGCGACCGATCCGTCGGCTGGCCCGTGCCGCCGACAGTTTCGGCAAGGGCCGCGACCTTGGCGACGTCCCGGTCGAGGGCGCGATCGAGATTCGGCAGGCTGCGCTCGCCTACAACCGCATGCGCCAGCGCATTCTCCGCCACCTGTCGCAGCGCACCCACATGCTCGCGGCGGTATCCCACGACCTGTCGACGCCGCTCACTCGGATGGCCCTGGAGCTGGAGCTCATCCGCTCGGATCTGCCTGACAAAGCGGATGTCGATGCCCTCGCCGACGACGTTGCGGAGATGCGTCGGCTGATGGATGCCTATCTCGATTTCGCGCGCGGCGAGGCGCAGGAGGTCATGCAGGCGGTGCCGTTGGCGAAGCTCATCGGCCGGGTTAGCGCTCGCGCCGAGCGCAATCGGCAGCCGGTGCGCTTCGACAAGGGCGCGGTCGGAGACACGGTGGTGACGCTCAGGCCCGTCGCCGTCGAGCGGATGCTGGCGAATCTGATCGACAACGCGGCACGTCACGGCGACCGGGTCGAGGTCGCCTTCAGCGTCGGCCGCGACTTGCTGCGCATCGTCATCGACGACGACGGCCCGGGCATCGACCCCGCGGAGCGCGAGCAGGCGTTCGAGCCGTTCTATCGCGGTCAGGCCGCGAAGCGGACGGGTGGCAGCGGAATGGGCATGGGGCTCACCATCGCCAATGATGTCGCCCTCGCGCATGGCGGCAGCATCCGGCTCGACCGCTCACCGCTCGGCGGGCTGCGGGCGGTCGTGAGCCTGCCCCGCTAACGGTCGTCGCCGAGTTCCGGTAGGTCCCAAGGTGCGCGCTGCGCCTCGAACACCGCCTGCGCGCGGCTGATACCGATGTCGTTGAGCGCGCGCTCATCGAGATCGAGAAGCCGCCGTCGCTCCGCGAGGATCCGCAGGCGGAGCGCCAGACGCGACCAGATCGAGACACCGCCAGGATGCCGTGTCGCGAAGCGACGGACCGTATCCATTGTCTTGATCATGCCGTTCCCTCCGTCGGACGATCGAGACGATTTTAGCCGCCGACGGCCTATCACGATAACGAAAGGTTCTTACCAAATTCATTAGCATTCCTTATGATCCTTCCATGCGCAATCTCGACACTGCTACGGTTCGCAGCTTCGTCGCGGTCGCTGAAAGCGGCAGCGTGACCGCCACGGCGCGGCAGCTGAACCTGACCCAGGCAGCCGTCAGCCAGCAGATCCGCCGGCTCGAGGAGGAGCTGCAGACGGAGCTGTTTCGCCGCATCGGTCGGCGGCTCGAGCTTTCCGACGCCGGGGAGCGGCTCCTGAGCCGCGCCAAGCGCCTCGTCGCGCTCAACGATGAGATCTGGCAGTCGACGCGCGCGCCGGAGATGGTCGGCGATGTCCGGTTGGGGATGCCGCACGATCTCGTCGCACCCTACCTGCCGGCCATCCTGGTGAGCTTCGATCGCGCGTACCCGCGCGTCCGCGTCGAGCTGGACGACTCGGTGAGCAGCGAGCTGCTGCGGCGGCTGCATGCAGGCCAGCTCGACCTTTGTTTGACCACCGAGGAGGGCGTGCAGGAGGGGGGCGAGACGCTGCGGCGCGAGCCGCTCGTCTGGGCCCAGGTTCGCGGCGGCGCGGCGGCTCGCAAGGTGCCGCTGCCGCTGGCCGTCGGCGGTGAGGACTGCTGCTTCCGTCGCCCGGCCGTTCGCGCGCTGACGCGGATCGATCGCGAGTTCCGGATCGCCTGCAGTACGAGCCTCATGCAAACGATGATGGCGACGGTCGAGGCCGATCTGGCGGTTACCGCGCTCCTGCCGAGCTCGATTCCCGGTCGTCTCGAGCGCGTCCCCGCTGACGCCGGATTGCCGCGTCTGCCAGCGTTCGCGGTCAACCTCTATGTGCGAGCCGCGGGCGTCGGGCCGATCACGGCCGCGCTCGCCGATCACATTCGACGGCGTTTCGCGCAACCGGTGGCGGCGTAGACGGCAGTGCGACGAGGCGGGCATGATGGCTGCCCGAAACCGTTGGAGAGGCGATTATGGCGGGCTCCGTCAACAAGGTAATCTTGGTCGGCAATCTGGGTCGCGACCCCGAGGTGCGCATGACCCAGAACAACCAGAAGATCGTGCAGCTGAGCGTGGCCACCAGCGAGCGCTGGCGCGACCGAGCGAGCGGCGAGACGCAGGAGCGCACCGAGTGGCACCGCGTCGTGATCTTCAACGAGAACCTCGCCGACGTCGCCGAGCGCTTCCTGCGCAAGGGCCGCACGGTTTACCTCGAAGGCCAGTTGCAGACGCGCAAATGGCAGGACCAGTCCGGTCAGGATCGCTACACAACGGAGGTCGTGCTGGGCCGCTTCCGCGGCGAGCTTGTCCTGCTCGGCGGCCGTGACGACGCCGGCGCGGTCGAGGGTGGCGGCGCACGTTCCCTCGGCGGCGGCCGCGACGACGACTATGGCGGTGGCCGCGGCGGCGGCCGGCCCGCGGCCTCGAACGACTTCGACGACGACATTCCCTTCTGACACCGCTCAGCAGGTCGCGCCGGCCTGGCGAGCCGCGGTGCAATAGCGAAAGGAAGAATTGACCCTTCGCCGCCCGGCTCTCATCGATGCGCAAGCGGGGCGACCCGCGCGATCAACGAACGGCAGTGAGGAGGAACGCGGATGGGCTTCGGCTGGAGAGGCCTGAGCGCTGCGGCCGGCTTCGCGGTGGGCCTCGGGGTGGCAATGCCGGTCCCGGCGCAGACGCCGCCCGACATGCTGGTCATGGGCACGCGCATCGACGACATCATCACGCTCGACCCCGCAGAGGTCTTCGAGTTCTCGGGTGCCGAGGTGACCGCCAACCTCTATGACCGCATCATGATGTACGAGGCCGAGAACCTCACCGAGCTGGTCGGGGGTGCGGTCGAGAGCTGGGAGATCACCGAAGACGGGCGCACGATCACGTTCACCATGCGCCCCGGCATGACCTTTCATTCCGGCAACCCGGTCCGCGCTGAGGACGCCGTCTACTCGCTGCGTCGGGTCGTTAAGCTCGACAAAACCCCGGCCTTTATCGTCACCCAGTTCGGCTGGAACGCCGAGAACGTTGACGAGTTGGTGCGGGTCGTCGGCGACGATCAGTTCGCAGTGACCATCCTCGAGGACTTCTCGCCCGGGCTCGTGCTGAATGCCCTGTCAGCGACGATCGGCTCCGTCGTCGACGAGCAGCTGGTCGAGCAGAACGCCGTCGACGGCGACATGGGCTACGCGTGGTTCAAGGATAAGAGCGCGGGCTCCGGCGCGTTCCAGCTCGTCACCTGGAATGCCAACGAGACGGTCGTCCTCGAGCGCAACCCGGATTACCGCCACGGCAGCCCGGCGATGCAGCGGGTGATCCTGCGTCATGTCCCCGAGCCGGCGGCCCAACGGCTCCTCTTGGAGCAGGGCGACATCGACATCGCGCGGACGCTGACCCCGGACCAGGTGGCTGGCGTCGCAGAGAATGCTGACCTCCGTGTCGAGTCCTTCCCGAAGGCGACACTCCTCTACGTAGCGGCCAATGTCGCTGTGCCTGAGCTGAGCGATCCCCTCGTCTGGGAGGCGCTCCGATACCTCGTCGATTACGACGGGATGGAAGCGTCGTTCCTCCAGGGGCAGTACATCCAGCACCAGTCCTTCTGGCCGAAGGGCCTGTGGGCGTCGGCGGACGCGATGCCTTACACGCTCGACGTCGACAAGGCGAAGGAGCTTCTCGCTGAGGCGGGCTATCCCGACGGCTTCGCGGTGACGATCGATACGCTCAACAGCTCGCCCTTCATGGACATGGCGCAGTCCGTGCAGAGCACCCTGGCGCTCGCCGGGATCGAAGCCGAGATCATTCCGCAGGACGGAAGCGCGCTCTGGCCGAAGTACCGCGCGCGTCGTCACGGCCTGATCCTGGCGCGCTGGGGCCCCGACTATCTCGACCCGCACTCCAACGCTGACAGCTTCGCGTCGAACCCCGACAACAGCGAAGATGCAGGCCTCACGGGTGTGCTCGCCTGGCGGAACGCATGGGACGACCAGGAGATCACGGCGATGACCGCTGCAGCCAGGTCGGAGCTCGACCTCGAGCGCCGGCGTGAGCGGTATGAGGAGCTGCAGCTCCTGCATCAGACGCGTTCGCCCTTCGCGATCATGTTCCAGCAGAACGAGCAGGTCGTGAGCCGCGGCAATGTCGAGGGCTTCGTCTCCGGGCCGGCCTTCGACCTCGTCTACTACCGCAACGTGACCAAGTGAGGTGAGGGCGTAGGGGCAAAACATGGCCCACCCGCCCGCAACGTCGCCCGGGGTCGCCACCTCTGCCCCGGGCGCGTTTCTTGAGCAGGTTGGGGGCCCCGTCCGTCGCGGCGCCTTCGGCCTCGCCCGAGTCCTCGCGTCGCTGGCGCTCACCTTCGTCGGTCTGACCTTCATCACCTTCATCATTGGCCGGGTGATGCCGCTCGACCCGGTCCTCGCGATCGTCGGCGACCGCGCCCCGCAGCACGTCTACGATGAGGTCTACCGCCAGCTCGGCCTCGATCAGCCGCTTTGGGCTCAGTATCTCCGCTACCTCGGCCAGATCGTGACGGGCGATTTCGGCATCTCGGTGCAAACGGCGCGTCCGGTGCTCGATGACGTGCTTCGGTTCTTTCCAGCGACGCTCGAGCTCGCGACCCTGGCGACGCTGGTGGGCGTCATCCTCGGCGTGCCGATGGGCGTTCTCGCCGCGGTGCATCAGGGACGCTTGATCGACCATGTCGTCCGTGTCGTCGGCCTCGTCGGCTACTCGATGCCGGTGTTCTGGCTCGGCATGGTCGCGTTGCTCGTCTTCTACGCCCAGCTCCAATGGGTGCCCGGACCCGGAAGGCTGGCGGTCTACTATGACGGCATCGTGCCGAGCGTGACCGGGCTGTTGCTCGTGGATTCGCTGCTCGCGCGGAACGCCACGGTCTTCTGGAATGCGGTCGATCATTTGCTTTTGCCGGTCGCGATCCTCGGCACGTTCGCGCTCGCCTACATCGCGCGGATGACGCGCAGCTTCATGCTCGACCAGCTGCGCCAGGAGTACATCCTGACGGCGCGGGTCAAAGGATTGTCCGAGCGCGACGTGATCTGGCGGCACGCCTTCGGCAACGTCCTCGTTCAGCTCATCACGATCATCGGGCTCACCTATGCGTCGTTGCTGGAAGGCTCCGTTCTGACCGAGACGGTCTTCGCCTGGCCCGGAATTGGCCAGTACATAACAAACGCCCTCTTCAACTCCGACATGAATGCGGTCCTCGGCGGGACCATCGTCGTCGGCATCTGCTTCGTCGGCATCAACATGCTTTCGGATGCGCTGTACCGCGTCGTCGATCCGCGGGCCCGGTGAGGAAGGCTCGGATCGTGGCGTCCCCCGCACTGGTGCCGTGGCGTAGCTGGCTATTGACTGACGTGCCGCGGAGCGCGTTCCAGGCACGCTGCCAGCGCGCGTTCATCGGCTGGCTCAGCTTCAGCGCCAATCCGCTGGCGCTAGCCGGCTTCCTGATCGTGGCGGGCCTCTGCTTCGTCGCGTTGGCCGCGCCCCTGATCGCCGGCGGCGATGGCCTGACGCCGCAACTGGCCAACCGGCTCCAGCCGCCCAGCTCGATCCATTGGTTCGGCACCGACGAGCTCGGCCGGGACATCTTCG
>CAYUKE010000187.1:0-6818 GCA_964445185.1 uncultured Geminicoccaceae bacterium | reverse complement strand
TAGGCGCTAACGGCGCCGTCGCGCGGCGACTTACTCCGCCACCGCCGTGCGGATCTGCTCCAAGATCCCATCCAGCTCCGCCGCTAGGGTCGTCAGATCCTCGCCGCCGTCCTCGTAGGGTGCGAAGACGTGGCTGGCGGTGCGGTAGCTGAGGGTGGCGGTGCCGTCGGCGTTCTCGGTGAGGTAGAGGCGCAAGGGCGCCTCGATGCCGGCTTGGACGCTGGCTTCCAGCATGCGCACCGCGAAGGGTGGGGCGTAGACGCCGATGACCATGTTGCCCGGGATCTCGACGTCGAGAGCGCGGGCGGCGCCGACCGTGGCGCTCGCGCGGGTGACCACGCCGAGCGGGCTCGCCTCGACGGCGGCGTTGGTCCGCTCGACCAGGGTCGCGTAATCGTGCGCGGTCGGCTGGACGACCCAGCCGGGGAGCGCGCTCAGCTCCTCGGCCAGGGCGGCGGGCGCCGCGACGAGGGCTGCGGCGAGAACGAGGGATCGGGCGAGAGGCATCAATCAGCTCCGCTTGAATAGCCGGCCGATGAGGTGATCGAGCGAGATCGGACCGGGACCGAGGGCGAAGACCGCGAACAGCGTCACCGCCCACCACATATGCACATTGTACCAAGCGTCAGGGAAGATGAAGAGCTGGATGACCGCGGTCATCGCCAGCAGGCCGAGGGCGCCGACGCGGGTGAACAGGCCGAGGACCAGCATGATCGGCAGGACGTGCTCGGCGATCGCCGCGAGGTGCGCCGAGAGCACCGGGAACGGCATGCCGAACTCGTGCTCGAACAGGAACGCCTGGGCCGGGGTGAGCTGGAAGATGTTCCAGCCTTCCACCTTGGTCCGGCCGGAGTTCCAGAAGACCAGGGCGGGGCAGACGCGCAGGGCCAGCAGCGCAAGTGCCGCGAGCCAGGGCATCGGTGTGATGCCGAGGGCCAACGCCAACGGTGAGCGGGGCGCGGGCTCGTCGGGGATCGCCGGGCTGCTCATCGGGTCGTCTCCATCATGATGTCGGCTGGCGCGACGGTCGCGAGCGCGCCGCCTACTAGCAACAGGCGCCAGGCGTTGACGAGGTCGAAAGCAGGCTCCAGCGCGCACGCCGCGGCGAAGGCGCGGGTCGGCCGTTCGCCTTCGAGGATGGTCCGAGCGAAGGCGCCCTCGGCCGGCGTCAGCCGCTGGATGACGACGCGGTCGTCGGGCCGGGTGACCAACGCCGTCTCGGGATGGCCCTGGATCCGCGTCGGCTGCGCCTCGCCCTGGTTCGCCTGCCACAGCGACACGATCGGATGCGGCGAGGGCACGAGCCGGGCGGCGGGGTGTGGCGCGAAGCGGGCGTCGTCGATCGCTTCGCCGAGATCGGCGATCGCCGTCGGCGCAAGAGGTTGGGCGTCGGCCGCGTGCAGCGCCTCGAGGGCGGCGCGCTCGAGGCGGGCGACGTCGCCGAGATAGGGGAGCGTCGCGGCCGGCGGAAAGTCGTCGATGAAGGCGGGAAGGGCGGCGCCGTAGAGCGCGAGCGAGCGGCTGGTCGGCGGGTGCGCCTGGACGAAGGCGCGCGCCATGGCCGTGAAGAACGCTTCGCCGACGAGGCGCCGGACGACGGGGTAGGCCGCCCCGACCGCCTCGGCGAGGCCGTGGCGGACATTGTTGCGATAGACGCGAAAGCGCCGTCTGCCCTCGGCGTCGAGGCCGGCCGGCGCCGCGTCGCCCGCGTCATCGAGCAGTGCCGCGCCGAAGCGGTCCTGGAAGGTGCCGAGCGGGTCGTGCATCAGGGTCGGCCCGGCCCGTAGGCCATCAGGCAGAGATCGGCCTTCTGCGCCTCGGCAAAGAGCACGGGCCAGGCGGGGACATCGTTGTCCCACTCGACCAGGGTCGGCAGCGGGCCGACGCGGGCGAGGAGTCGGCGGTAGAGGTGCCACACCTCCGGCTGGACCGGCCGGGCGTGGCTGTCGATCAGGAGGTCGGTGTCGCCCGCATCCTCCTCGTAGCCGGCGAGATGGACCTCGCCGATCAGCTCGCCGGGCAGCGCGTCGACGTAGAGGTTGGCGTCGTAGCCGACATTCGCGGCGCTGATCCGGATGTTGTTGATGTCGACGAGCAGACGGCAGCCCGTCCGCTTGGCCGTCTCCGCGAGGAAGGCCACCTCCTCGGCGGCACCGCCTTCCGGGCGGAGATAGTGGGTCGGGTTCTCGATCAGGATGGGCCGACCGAGCGCGTCCTGGGTGCGCGCGATGTTGTCCGCGACCCGGTCGAGCGCTTCGTCGGTGAGCGGGACCGGCAGCAGGTCGCCGAAATAGAGGTCACCATGCGCCGACCAGGCGAGATGCTCGGAGACGGAAGCCGGATCGTAGCGGTCGACGAGCGCGCGCAAGCTGTCGAGGTGCGCCGCATCCGGCGGCGCGTCGCTCGCGAGCGACAGGCCGACGCCGTGCAACGACAGGGGGTAGTGGGCGCGCAACGCTTCAAGCGTGCGGTGCCGCGGGCCGCCGTCGACCATGTAGTTCTCGGGATGGACCTCGAACCAGCCGACGTCCGGCGCGCCGTCGAGGACGTCGCGCGCATGCTCCAGCTTGAAGCCGAGACCGGCGCGGGCCGGCAGGGCGTCCGCCATCATCGTTCTCCGGGAGCGGGTGAGCGGGGCCGCGCGGCGTGGCTGACGGCCCCGCTCGTCCGATCAGCCCTGACCGGGCAGGTCGCGGTCGAGCTCTTCCAGGCTGCCCTGAACCTCGCGGCCATCGGCCGTGGTGATCGTCGTCGTCTCGCAGGTGCCGGCCGGCACGAGCGTCCAGGCGTTGCCCTGGTAGTCGACGGTGGACGTGCCGGCGCAGCTGGTGCCCGGGCCGGCGGCGCAGTCGTTCTCGCCGGCGAGCGAGATGCCGAAGCACTTTTCCTGGCTGGCGTGCGCCGTGTTGACGGTGGCGAGGCCAGCAGCGGCGACGAGAGCGGAGCTCAACAGAGCGGCGGTCGACTTCATGACATTCCTCCTCGATTGACGGGTCGGTCAGGCTCTGCGTGACGCCGCCTTACTGGGCGGCACCCAGGCGAAGGCCCGCGGGCGGGCTCGCTTCCAAGGACGCGTCGGCGACCTGCTCGATCAGCGTCCAATTGTGGTCGGCGCTTGTGACGAAGCCTGGGATATTGCCTTCCCAGCGCTGCTGAACGCCGGCGTTGAGATTTAGGTAGAGGGTGTCGTCGACGATCTTCCAGACCTCGGGGTCGCCATCGAACTTGCGGCCCATCGCGGTGCCGAAGGCGCAGTAGCCGCCATAGGCCGGCACATAGCGCGCGGGGTCGGCGGTGAACGTGTCGCGATGATCGGCCGAAGCGAACTGGTAGGTCGCCCCTTCGAACGTTGCCGTGTAGTCGGCCGAGCCGGGCGTCGGCGCGCCGTCGGTGAAGTAGGCCACCGGGTCGTAGCCCCGCAGCGCCAAGCCGCTGGCGTCCAGGTTCTTCGGCGCCGGGTCGGCGGCGAGGGCGCTGCCGCCGGCGAGCGCGAGCGCGGCGGCCAGGCCCATGAGCGCGCGGCGCGAAGAGTTGTACCCGAGCATGGAGACATCCCTGCGAAGTGTGGAATTTGCCCGAGGTGCCGCGCTTCGCCCGCCACACCTCCGCCCACGATCGCCCAGGCGATCGATGCCTGGACTTTAGGCGCAAGGCTCGCCGGCAAGACACACACAAGAGCCTGACAGGGGCTCACGGATCGGCGAGAGCGCGGTGATGCGTCGCGGTCGCCTCGGTCTCTTGGCGGCCGCCGGCGGCGCGCGTAAACGCATCTGCGTTGTCAGCGGTTCGGACCCGTGCGCACGCTCGTTTTTCCAACCCTGTTGTTGGCGTTGCTCGCTGCTTGCGGCGACGACGAGGCGACCGGCGCGGCGCCATTCGCCGGGCTTGAGGGGGATGCGCTGGTGCAGGCCGTCGCGGCGAGCGCGGCCGAGGGGCAGCGGCGTCTGAGCTATGATCAGGTCTGGGACGCGCTCGCCTTCACCGACGCTGCCGCCGACGCGCCGGACCATGTCGTGCTGTTCTACACCGGGCGTATCCACCCTGCCTTGGACAAGGTCAGCGGCAGCCGAAACCCCGGCTACGACCAGGACAGCTGGAACCGCGAACACGTCTGGCCGCGGAGCCACGGTTTCCGTAGCGAGCGCGCAAGTGCCCACAACGACCTGCATCACATCCGCGCCTCGGACGTCTCGTGCAACGCCGACCGCGGCTCGCTCGATTTCGACGACGGCGGAAGGGGCCTCGCGGATTGCGGGGCACGTCGGGACGATGACAGCTTCGAGCCGCGCGACGCGGTCAAGGGCGACGTCGCCCGCATGCTCTTCTACATGGATGTGCGCTACAACGGCGGCGCCGGCACTGCCGATCTCCGCCTCGTGCCTGGTGACGCGCCCGCGGGCACGCCTCGGCTCGGCGACCTGTGCACGCTGCTCGCTTGGCACGAGGCCGACCCGGTCGACCGGCTCGAAGCCGAGCGCCATGCGCGGATCGTCGAGGTCCAGGGCAACCGCAACCCCTTCGTCGACGCACCGGACCTGGCCACGCGTGTCTTCGGCGACGCTTGCCGCTAGGGACCGCCTGCCGGCCTGCCCAACATCGCCGAGTAGCCGCCGCGTTTTGTCGCCCAGCGGCTACAAGCCCGGCCCCACCGCCGGCGGGTTTAGATCCTGCCCGAACGCGACGCAGTTGCCGTCGCGGTCGCTAAGGTCGAAGTCGCGACAGCCGTAGCACTTGTCGGCCGGCGCCGCGCTTACGTCGACGCCGCGCGCCACCAGCTCGGCGTGATAGGCGTCGACGTCAGCGACGTAGAAGTAGGCGGCCCAACCCCTGCGTGGCGCCTCGGGCTTCCCCTCGTTCGCGAACCCGACCGTGATCGTCCCGCGGCGGAGGATCGCGAAGCCAATGCGCCGGTCGTCCTCCAACCACAGGCCCTGGACCTCGAAGCCCAGGGAATCGCGCCACCACGCGGCGGCTGCCGACACGTCGGCCGCGGGCAGCACGGGCATCGCCCGGCGGAACTCGCTCAAGACGAGGGTTCCGGCGTCATAACGCCGACGATCGCGCCAGTCGGGTCGGCGACCATCGCGATACGCCCGACGCCGGGGATGTCGAAGGGCGGCTGACCGACCCGTCCGCCCCCGCCCGTGGCCTCGGCGACGGTCGCATCGACGTCGTCGACGGCGATGTAGGTCATCCAGTGCGCGGGCACGCTTTCCGGAATGTGCGGCGCCTTCGCCATGTCGAAGATGCCGGCGATCGCCTGCCCGCCCTGCCTGCAGACGAGGTAGATACCGCCATTTGGGTCCGGCATCTCCTCGATCTCCCAGCCGTAGAGCCTGGCGCAGAAGGCGCGTGCGGCGGCCGGATCGCGGGTGCAGAGCTCGCTCCACCAGATCGCCCCATGGCTTTCACTGGTCATCGTCGTGTCTCCCGTTGGATATCGTGGAGTCATAGCATGCGTAGGGCGCGCTTTCAGAGACGCAGATAACGCTCGACGGTGGGCCGTTCGGCCGCGAAGGCGGAGGCCGTGCCGGACCAGACGACCCGGCCGCGCTCGAGGACGACGTGCCGGTCGGCGAGACCACGCAGCGCCTGAACATGCTTGTCGATCACCAGGATCGACTGGCCCGCCGCCTTGAGCTCGGCAAGACAACCCCAGATCTCCGTGCGCACGAGCGGCGCCAGGCCCTCAGTCGCCTCGTCGAGCACGAGCAGAAGCGGGTTCGTCATCAGCGCCCGACCGATGGCTACCATCTGCTGCTCGCCGCCGGAGAGGTGCGCGCCGCGATGCCGCCGCCGCTCGGCGAGTGCCGGGAACAACGCGAAGACCCGCTCGCGCGTCCACGGGCCACGGGCCGGCCTGGCGGCCGCCAACAGGTTCTCCTCGACGGTCAGCGTTGGGAAAACCTGGCGCCCCTCAGGCACCAGACCGAGCCCAGCGCGACCGATCCGGTGCGCCGGCTCGCCCGCTAGGTCGTGGCCGTCGAGCCGGATGCTGCCGGCGCTCGGCTTGAGGATGCCGGCGACGGCGCGGACGGTCGTCGACTTGCCCATGCCGTTGCGACCGAGCAGCGTGACGACCTCGCCGGCGCCGACGTCGAAGTCGATGCCAAACAGCACCTGCGCTCCGCCGTAGCCGGCTTCCAGGCCGCGCACCGCAAGCATGGTCAAGCGGCGTCGCCCAGATAGGCCGCCCGCACGTCTGCATCGGCGCGCACGACCTCCGGCGTGCCGGTCGCGATGATGCGACCATAGACGAGCACCGACACCCGATCGGCCACGCGGAAGACGGTGTCCATGTCGTGCTCGATCAGGACGATCGACAGCTGCGCCTTGAGGCCGAGGAGAAGCTCGACCAGGCGCGCCCCCTCCTCGCTTCCGACGCCCGCCATCGGCTCGTCGAGCAGCAGCGCCTTCGGCTCCAGGGCCAAGGCCATGGCCAGTTCCAGCGCGCGCCGCTCCCCGTGGGCGAGGGCGCCGGCGACGGTCTCGCCGCGCCTCGCCAGGCCGGTTGCCTCGAGCAGGGCTTGCGCCCGGTCGTTGAGGACGTCCTCGTGGTCGACGCGGCCAAAGAAGCGGAAGCTGGTGCCGTTGCGCGCCTGGAGGGCGACGGCGACGTTGGCACGCGCGGTGAAGCTCGGAATGATCGAGCTAACCTGGAAGGTGCGGATGAGACCGCGGGCCGCGCGCTGGTGCGCGGCGAGACGGGTGATGTCGCGGCCGCAGAAGACGATGCTGCCGGCGTCCGGGGAGAGCAGGCCAGAAACGAGATGGACCAGCGTCGTCTTGCCTGCGCCGTTGGGGCCTATCAGCGCGTG
>CAYUKE010000186.1:0-6828 GCA_964445185.1 uncultured Geminicoccaceae bacterium | reverse complement strand
GAGCAGTCGGCGCGGCTGCACGAGGTGATCGCCGACCCGTCCCACGGCGCGCTGTGGAGCGGCCCGCCCTCCCCGAGCCCGATGCACGCCTCCGTCACCCGCGAGCGCAACGCCGGCTCGCCGGCCTGGCTGCCGCGCTTCGAGGACGGCTCGTTCGTGCGGTTCATGAACGCCGACGGGGGCCTCGACATCGCGGGCGCGCGCTGGGGTCCGATGCGGATCGTCTACCTGCAGAACAGCAGCGACCCGATCGTGTTCTTCTCCGAGGACATGTTCTTCCGCCGGCCCGAGTGGCTCGAGCAGCCGCGCGGACCGGACGTGTCGCCGCAGGTGCGCTGGTACCCGGTGGTGACGGCGCTCCAGGTCGCCGCCGACATGGCGGTCTCCACCGCCGTCCCCTACGGCCACGGCCACCAGTACGCGCCGGAGAGCTACATCGACGCCTGGGTGGCGCTGACCGACCCCGAGGTGACCCCCGCCGACGTGGAACGGCTCAAGGAACGCTTCAGTCGGCGGTGATCGCGGCGACCGTGCCGACCGACCCCTCCGGCGCGCCGCCCTCGATCATCTCCACGATGATCGGATAGGTGAGCGCGGGGTCGGCGCCCGGCTCCAGCGGATCGATCAGCTCGTGGCCGAGGCCGTGGCCGGCGTCGAACTCGTATCCGACCATCGGCACCCCCTGGTCGATCCACGCCTGCAGGAACGCCCGCGTGACCTCGTTGTCGACCGCCGTGTCGGCGTCGTTCACGATGACGGCCACCGCGTTCGTGCCGGCCGGCGCCTCGCGGGCCTGGCGGTAGGTGCCGAGCCCGAGGCGCATGATCTCGCCGGTCCCCCGGGTCGACTGGCGCTGGTAGGCGTGCGGCATGCCCTGGAAGGCAGTGCGCTGGATCGGGTCCTTCCAGATCGAGATCGGCGGCAGCATCAAGGTGGCCCGCATGATCGCCATGTTGAGCCGCACCCCGAAGCTGCCGAGACCGAAGAAGGGGGCGACCAGCACGGTCCGGTCGACCTCCGCGCGGTTCTGCCCGGCCCAGGCCGCCATCGTTCCCCCGGCCGAGATGCCGAGCACGACGACGGTCTCGCCGAGGCCGGCGGCGACGTCGACCGCATCGTCCGCGGCCGCCGCGAGCTTCTCGGCGGTGAGGTCGCGCAGCGCATCGGTCGAGCGGTCGGCGTAGCCGTTCTCCGGCATCCGGACGGTGACGACGTTGTGGCCGCGCTCGTGGAGCAGCGGCGCGAAGTCCACGAACGCGCGCGGGCAGCTCGACACCCCGTGGATCAGCACGACGACGGTGTCGGTCGCCGCGCCGTGGGTGAGAAGCTGCGGCTCGCACAGCGGGTTGAGCGGCTGCGGGCTCGGCAGGATCTTCTCCGCGAACATGGCGACCGCCGCGTCGTAGTCGCCCGCCGGGTCGGGGTTCGCGACGAGGTCGCTGGTATCGACCGGCAGGAACAGCACGAGGCCGATCGCGACGGCAGCGCCGCCGATCCACAGGAGTGCGGCGATCCGGAGCGGGATCAGCAGCGAGGTGAGGGACACCAGCGCGACGAGCAGCAGGGCGAGCACGATCGAGACGGCGATCACCGTCTGGCCGACGGTCAACGAGCCGACCCAGGCAACGAACTGGTCCAAAGTTTCCTCCCCCGGCCAGACGGACGACCCAGCGCGATCGACGGGGAGAGGCTTACCACCGGGCGGCGGCGGTTGCGACGATCGCCGTCAGCCCGCGAGCCCCCGCGCGGCGGAAAAGTCGAGCGCGCGCGTGGCCTCGCCGTCGAAGTAGACGAAGGCGAGCCGGTCGCGGCGGGAGACCATCGCCGCCGGCAGCGGGTCGTAGCGGAAGCTGCCGCCGCCGAGGTGCGGGGTGAGCGAGCCGATGTCGACGTCGGTCGCGAGCGCGACGCGCAGGAGGCGCAGGTGCGTGCCGTCGGCAAGCCGCGCCTCGAACGGGACGCCGGCGAGGCGCAGGAAGCTGGTCGGGTCGCTCGCCGCCCGAAAGCCCTCGACAAACGCCTTCTCGACGAGGTCGAGGTCCGCCTCCGCCGGCGCCTCGCGCGCGCCATCGGACCCCTCCGGCAGGTGCGGCGTCTGCCACTGGGTCGGCCCCCGCCGGTTGTGCCCGGCCGGGGCGTGCGGGAGGTGGTCGTGTCCGCGGTGCATCGCGCGTCCCCTCAGTAGGCGACCGGCTTGTCGATGATTGCCTTGTGCTTGCCGAGCGTACCGTGGGCGCACATCGAGCCGAGCGCCTCGACCGCGACGCGCACCGCGAACAGGGCGGTGATGTCGGAGGTGTCGTAGGGCGGGGAGACCTCGACCACCTCCAGGCCGCAGATGCCGGGCGCGCACACGAGGCCGAGGATCTTGAGCGCCTCGCGCGGCAGGAAGCCGCCGGGCTCCGGCCAGCCGGTCCCGGGCACGAAGCCGCAGTCCACGCTGTCGACGTCGAACGAGACGTAGACCGCGTCGGCGTCCTTCCAGGCGAGCTCGAGCGCGATCTCGGCGGTCTTCTCCAGCCCGTACTCCTCGATGTCGTCGATGGTGAGCACGTTGGTCTGGCGGCGCAGCGCCTCCTTGGCGCCCGGGCGCGGCACCTGCCAGCCGCCGATGCCGAGCTGGACAAGGTTGACCGCCGGCACGTTCGGAAGCTCCGTCGCCCAGTACCAGGGCGTCGTGTGCATCCGCTCGTCGAGGTCCTTTTCCTGGATATCGATGTGCCGGTCGAAGTGAATGATCCCGATCTTGCGCGTCGTGCACTGGGCGATCCCGCGAACACAGGGAAAACCGATCGAGTGGTCGCCGCCGAGCATCAGCGGCAGCGCGCCCGAGCTTGCTACGTGCGCGACGCCGCGGCTGATCTGATCGAACGACTTTTCCAGGTTCGCCGGAATGGTGAACACGTCGCCTGCGTCGCACAACGTCATCTGCTCGCGCAGATCTACGCCCAGCTCGTAGTTGTAGGGGGTGTAGAGGGCCGAGATGCGGCGGATGCCCTGCGGGCCGAAGCGGGTCCCTGGCCGATAGGTCGTGCCGCTGTCAAAGGGAATGCCGACGATTGCCGCATCGTACTGGCCGACATCGCGGACATTCTCGACATAGGGCGCCTTCAAGAAGGTGTTGATGCCGGCGAAGTGCGGAAGCTCGCCGCGGGCGAAGGTCGGGATCAAGCGATCGGTCAGGCTCTCCGCCCCCGGCAGCCCCATCTCCTTCGCCCATCGCACTTCCTTCAGCCAGCCCTTAGCCGAGAGCTCGCCCTCCGCCTCGACCGCCCTCCAGCCCAAGCTGTTGAGCTTCTCGTACGACGGGTGATGCCGGCGTCGCTCGCGGGCCGGCGTGAGGAACGGGGTTGCGGGTCGTGCTGAGAAGCGTCTGGGCATCGGTCCTCCGCCGGCGCGAGGAAAAGGTGGGTTGCGCGCCGCATGTCGGCACGAGCATAGCCGGCGCGAGCCCCGGAGCCACGTCCGAGCCGCGTCGCGAGCGGCCTACCAGACGAAAGCGGCGCCGACGCCGGCGATCAGCTGGCCGGGGCTGCCCTGATCCGCGACGATCGGGCTGTCGGCGGCGTCGCCCAGCAATCGCGAGTAGATGACACCGACGCCGAGTAGCCAACTCTCAGTGGCCGGCACTACCGCGACCAGTGCGCCGCGCACGTCGCGGGCACCTGCTCCGGCGTCAAACGCCGCAAGCCCGCTCGCGTCGGCGCCTTCCGGCGACACGTCGAAATAGGTGCTGGTGTAGTTGTCGTCCGCCCAGGTTAGCCCGGCATAGGCACCGACGAGCGCGAACGGTGTCGGCGTCCAGCCGGTGGCACCGAGGCCCAGCACGGTGCCGCTGTGCGATCCGGTAACGTCGGTGTTGACGAACGCGTCGAGCCGCGCGCGCCGTCCCGGGTTGTCGGGTGCGATGTACTCCGCGCCGATCGTCCAGCCCAGGTCGAGGCTGGCGTCCACGTCTTCCAACGCCGCGACGACATCGTCGTTGGGGTCATTGCGACCGAAGCGGTAGATCGCGGTGGGACCGGTTCGTAGCCACGGATGATCGATAATGTTCGAGCCTAGCGCGTTGCCGTAGAGGAAGACGTAGCGCTGCTGGTTCTCGAACTGATAGCGAACGATCGGGGCCGGTCCGACGATGTAGTCGTCGGAACCGAGGTAGTCGGGGGCGGTGCCGACGGCCAAGCCCGCGAAGTTGGGTGTCGTCGGCGGCGCCAACGGCACGCTGAAACCTTGGGCACGAGCTTCGCCGGCGGCGAGCAGCGTGACGGAAGCTGATAACAGAGCGGCAATCGACGTAGGGCGCAAGAACGATAGTCCCGAGGCTGGTTTGCAACGCGACGGCGTCGGCCCGATCAATCGGAAGGCGGTACCATCCGGTTGCGGCCCGGCAGGTCGTAGGTGACCGTCGCACCGTAGCGCTCGGGCGCCTGCGGATCATGCCTGACCTTGTCGAAGGTTAGGACTCGCGTGCCGAGCTTGAACGCCTCGCCGAGGTCGTGGGTGACCATGAACACCGTCATCCGTGTTCGACGCCACAAGGACAGCAGCAGCTCGTGCATGTCCAGACGAATGCCCGGGTCGAGCGCGCCGAAGGGCTCGTCGAGGAGCAGCAGTCGAGGCTCCAGGATAAGGGCCTGGGCGATCGCCAGCCGCTGCTGCATGCCGCCCGAGAGCGTCTGCGGCCAACTATCCTTGGCGTGGGCCAAGCCGACCTCCTCCAGGAGCGCTGCCGCCCGTTCTCGGGCCGCGGCCCTCGCGCGCCCGTGCAGGCGTCCCAGCAGGCCGCCGTCGCGGAACTCCAAGCCGAGGACGACGTTGTCGAGCACACTCAGGTGTGCGAACACCGAGTAGCGCTGAAAGACGACACCGCGGTCGGCATTGGGTTCCGGCGCGAGCGGCGCGCCATCGACGGTGATGCGGCCGCGGCTCGGCCGCTCGTCGCCGAGAAGAATGCGCAGGAAGGTGGTCTTGCCGCAGCCGGAGGCGCCAACCAGGGTGACGAGGGCGCCCTCTGCGACGTCGAGGTTCAGGTGCTCCAGCACCGGCACGTCGCCGTAGCTCTTCCAGAGCCCCTCGACGACGACACCGCTCATCGTGCCTGCGCCCAGGGATGGAGCCGGCGATCGGCGAGGGCGAGCAGCCGGTCCATGAGAAAGGCCAGGAGCGTGATCCACGCGACGTACGGCAGAATGACGTCCATCGCCAAGAACCGCCGCACCAGGAAGATGCGGTAGCCAAGGCCTTCGGTTGAGGCGATGGCCTCGGCGGCGATCAGAAACAGCCAAGCTGGGCCGATCGCCAGCCGGAGTGCGTTGAACAGGCGCGGCAGCACTTGCGGCACGACGACCCGAAGCGCGATCTGCAACGTCGTCGCGCCCAGCGTCTGCGCTTTGACGAGCAGTTCCCGCGGCAGCTCGGCGACGCGAAACGCGAGGTCGCGGATCAACAACGGCGCCGTGCCGATGGTGATCAGCGCGACCTTCGACACCTCTCCCAGACCGAGCACGATGAACAGGATCGGCAGAACCGCCAGGGGCGGAATCATCGCGACCACGGCGACGAACGGGCTGAGCGTCGCCCCGACGACGGGCAGAAGGCCCATCGCGACACCGACGACGAGACCGAGGCAGGCGGCAATGGCCAGCCCCAGCAGCAGCCGTTGCAGGCTCGCCCACGTGTCGACCCACAGCAGGACGTCGCCGGTGCGTCGATCGGGTTCGAAGGCCATTCGCCCCATCGTCTCAGCCATCGTCGCCGGTGACGGCAGGAGCTTGTCGTTCGGATTGACGGACAGCCGAGCGTCCGAGGCCCAAAGATAGACAGCGATCACCACGACGAACGGCAGGGCCGCGAGCACAAAGGCGAGCTCACGGCCGGGCCGGCGGTTCAACAGGCGCAAAGGTCCGGCGCCTCAGATGGCGCCGTCGGCGGCCATCTGCATGTAGGTGTCGGTGAAGCGTAACATGACGTTATCGGGGTTGCCCAAGACGGTACCGTCCGGGAACGAGATTCCGACGAAGTCGAGGCCGCCCTCTAGTAGCCCGTGCGTGTCGGAAAAGACGCGAACGCTGTCCATCGTCGTGACCAGGTCCGGCGAGAGGGTGAATGCCACCGCCTCAGCCGGGTCGTAGAACATCCGCGTCGAGGCGAGCTGCGCTTCGTAGCCGGCGATGTCGGTCCCGGATGCGGATCCCATCGCTGCACGCGCCGCACGGCCGGCCTCGTCGTCGCCCGCCATGATCGACATCGTCTCGTACCAGGCGCCGACCAGCGCCCGGCCGAAGTCCGGATTGGCTTCGAGGACGTCGCTGTTGACCACCATCATGTCGATGATCTCGCCGGGAATCTGGCTCGAGTCGAACAGCTTGGTCGCGCCGGGGAAGGCCGCGACCTCCGCCAGCAGCGGGTTCCAGGTGACGACGTGTTCAACGTCTGCGGTCGACGAGAAGACCGAGACGAGGTCGGCATCGGATGTGTTGACGACGGTGAGATCGCGCTCTGTCAGCTCGTTCATTTCGAGCGCCCGTGCCAGCAGGTAGTGCGACACGGAAAGCTCGACCAGATTGACTGCCTCACCCGCAAGGTCGGTGATGCTGCTGGCGTTCTTCGAAACGATACCGTCGTTGCCGTTCGAGAAGTCACCAACGATCAGCGCCGTCGAGTCGACACCACCGACCGCCGGGATCGTCAGCGCGTCCATGTTGGTCATGACACAACCGTCGAACGCGCCAGCCGTGTATTGATTGATGCTCTCGATATAGTCGTTGATCTGAACGACCTCGATCTCGATGCCGTACTTCTCGGCCCACTTGTCGACGATGCCGGCAT
>CAYUKE010000185.1:1731-6865 GCA_964445185.1 uncultured Geminicoccaceae bacterium | reverse complement strand
ACTAAGGGTCGACCCTGCTCCAGAGCGCTTGGACCGTTCCAGGCCGATCTCGCCCATGCGGCCGGTCCAGCGACGTGCCTCCTCCTGCCGCAAAAGCGGCCGGCCGCGTCACTCTGCAGCCTCCATCATCGCCCCCACAGAGCGGCCCTAAGCGGGGCCGCTCGCCGTCGTCGGGCGGCAGGCTTCGAGGGTGGCGATGTCGATCTCGCCTTCGGGCAGCCAGAGGGCTTCCGAGAGGGTGAAGCCTTGCGCCTCACCGTCCGGCATGTGGTTGAGGAAGTCGAAGGCGATCTCGCCTGCCGGCGTCACCTCGATGACGCGGCCTTGCTGCGAGCTGACCAGGAGGACGGAGCCGTTCGGCAGCATCTGCGACTTGCCGCGGATGTTGGAGAAGAAGTCGTGCGGGGCGCCGTCGACGATCGTCTCGACCACGAAGCTCGCCGGGTCGATGGTGACGATGCGGCTGTGCTCGGCGAACATGCGGTTGTCGTAGACGAGGATGCGCCCGTCGGGCAGCCAGTCGGGATCGTGCTGGCGGCTGACGAAGCCGCTGCGATGCCAGCGGATCTGCTGGGTCTCGGGGTCGACCGCGACGATGAGATTGAGCGAGCGGAGGCTGAGCAGGAGGTCGCCGGGCACGAAGTCCGGAAAGCTCGCCGCGAGCTCCGCCGGCAGCGGGTCGACGTCGTTGATGTGGAAGGGATCGTCGGCCCACGCCCCGTTCTCGCCACCGGCGCCGTCGATCTTGCGGACGCCGAGCACGTCGAGGTTGGGGTTGGCGGCGATAACATCCTGCAGCGTGAACTCACGGACCACCGAGCCGTCGTCGGCGTCGACCTCGACGACCCATTGCTCCGCCGGATCGTGGCCGGTGTAGCGCAGCGTCCACAGCGTGTGGGTGTCGGCGCGGTAGGTGATGGCGTGATGGTACTGGCCGCTGCGGCTCCAGACCGGCTGCCCGCAGGCGTCGACGCGCTGCAACGACACGCCGTTGTCGAAGGCGAAGACGACGGACCCATCGCGCAGCAGCACGAACCCGTGCGGGAACTTGAACATCGGCGCCTGGCGATCGGGGCTGTCGATCCGCGTCTCGTCGAGAGGCCAGACGTGGCGGATGTCGAGCTGGTCGTCGAGCAGCAGGGCGGCGTGCGCCGCCTCGCCGGCGATCGTGAACGTCCCTGAGATCACCCGCCAGCCAGGCATCGCCGCCTCGCTGGCGAAGACGTAGGGTCCTTCCACGCCGAAGCTGGTCGCGTCGGCGACGTTGCGGTAGCCGTCCGTCGGCGGCGGCTGGACCGCGGCGGCGACCATCGGGTGATGGCCGAGTCGCGCCGTCTCGGCGGCGGTGAGCACCGCCGAGGTGGTCTCGATCAGCGTCTCGCTGACGTCGAGCATCGCATCGCCGACCACGCCGGCCTTGTTGCCGCCGCGGTCCGTGTAGACGGCGATAGTCGCCGAGGCGAGTGCGAAAAAGCCCATCAGTACGACAACTGAAATCACCATGTAGAATGGCACCTTTATGTCGAACAACGACATCAGCCATCGCATTGGGCCTGCATCCTCCGAGTTGGGTTTGTGGGGGCATGTATTCCGCGCCACGCCATCAGGCGTCTACCACAGACGGTCCAGCCTCGTTGCGACAAACCGGCGCGGACGGTGCCTCTAAAGGTGCCACCGCTGCCGCGGACGTCGTTGCCTCGATCCCGATGCGCGCGCGCACGTCGCCGCACGGCTGCAGCGCAAGACCGAGCCGAGGCCCGGCTGTCCGGCCTGCGGGCCGTGTCGCTCGTGCCTTCGCTCGGCTAGACTGAGGCCGTCGAGTTAAGTTCGTCCGCGTCGGGTTCGGGCCTCGCTGGAGCGACGCGACGAGGGAGGTGCCATGGCTTCCGTCCTGCTGGTCGTCGATGCGCAGAATGCCTTCTTCGACGGGGCCGCGGGGCCGCCCGTGCACCTCGCGCAGGCGGTGCTCCGCAACCTGTGCGATCTCGCCGCCCGCGCCCGCGGCCGCGGCGCCCCGGTCGTCTTCGTCCAGCACAACGAGCCCGGCAGCGACCTGGAGCGGGCGACGGCCACCTGGCAGCTGCATCCGGAGCTGCGCGTTCGCGGCGACGAGCCCGTCGTCGAGAAGACACGCCCCGACAGCTTCCTGCAAACCGGCCTCGCCGGCGTGCTCGAGCGCTACGGCGCGCACCATTTGATCGTCGCCGGCAATCAGACCGAGTTCTGCATCGACACGACCTGCCGCTCGGCCGTGAGCCACGGCTTCCGCGTGACCTTGGCGGCCGATGCGCATGGCACGTGGGACAATCCCTACCTCGAAGCAGCGGCGATCATCGCCCATCACAACCACGTCTTGGGCGTCGGCTTTGCGGATGTCGTCCCGACGGCGGAGATCGTCTTCGACTAGTCGTCCGCGACCAGCGGCGCCGGCGCGGCGTCGCAATGCGGGCAGGGAATGACCAGCGTCCGCAGGAACGCCACCAGCGCGCTTCGTTCGTCGTCGGTCGCGGTCGCGTAGGCCGCGCCGGCGCCACGCGCGGCACCGCCATGGGCGCGGATCACCGCGTCGAGGGTGGTGAGATCGCCGCGGTGGCCGTAGGGCCCGGTCGAGCCCACGCCCCAGAGCTCGGCCGTGAGGAAGCGATCGCGGGCGACGAAGCGCTGCGCCAGCAGCTCGTTGCCCAAGGTGTCGACGCGGGCATCGCTGATCGCGTGCCGCTTGAGGTCGCCGAACAGGGGCACCAGCACACGGCCGGCATCGTCACGCGGCAGCTCCGCCGCCCAGGCGAGATCCGCCAGATCGAGCGTCACGCCGCGGGCCACCTCGCCCGGACGCAGGCTCCCGGCGCCGTGGAAGCCCGCCGGCTCGGCGAAGACGAGACTGTCGAGCGGGAGGTGCGGCCGATGGCACGCCGCACAGCCCAACGCGTCGAACAGCGCCTCCCCCTCGGCCGCGGCCGCCCGCCAGGACGGATCCTCGGGCACCGCGCGTACGGGCGGCGGCAGCGCCGCCTGGAACAGGGTGAGCGCGGTCACGTCGCCGGCGCGCAGCTCGTCGCCGACGTCGTCACGGTCGAAGTCGGCGGTTCCCGTCCAGCGCGCGCCGAAGCGCTCGACTGCCTGCATGCCGTGGTGAGCGTTTAGCGCGTTCACGGTGAACTGGCGCAGCGACGGGATCACGCCCTTCTGGCTTAACGGGCGAACGACGAGATCGACGTCGACGCCGTCGATGCCGGTGACATCGACCGTGCCGTCGGCGTGTGCGACGAGGGTGCCGAAGATGACGCCCTTGGTCGCCAGGTCGACGCGCCGGTCGGCGCCGGCCGCGCGCGCCTCCCGGAGTGCCGTCCGTCGCTGGGCCTGCAGCTCGCGCGTCATCTCCCGCGCGAGCAGCTCGATCAGGCCTGCGCCCATCAGATGCGTCGTCCCGCGCTCGTTGCTGAATTGCGGGTCGAGGCTGTCGAAGTCGGCGCTGGTGAAGCCCTCGGCGACGAACGCGTTGGTAACGAAGTCGCCGGCCGCGCCGACGACGGGATCGAGATGACACGAGGCGCACGCGCTCGCATCCGGCCCGGCGAGGCGCTGGAAGGCCTGCGCGGTCGGGTGGCGGCGGCGCGTCGGGATGATCGCCTGGGTCGCGGTCGGCCGGCCGGCGCCGTCGAGCGTAGTGAACTTGGCGGTGAACAGCTCCCGCCCATGCCGGAGCAGATCGGCCAGGGGCAGCGCCGCGGCCGTCGCCTGATCAAGTCGCTCGGGCACCGCCCGCTCGCTCCAGGCCGGCGCGGCAGGCGCGTCGAACGGCGAGGCGGCGGCGAGCAGCAAGGCAAGGACGGCGAGCGCGAAGCGGCGCATGGCTCCTCGGCACTGGGGGGCGGATACGGGCGGAAAACCGTTGACGCATCCGGGGGGCTAAGTCACCAGTCCATCGGGGTCGAAGCGCGGTTCATCCGACCAACGGCCGACCCGAAGTCGTGCAGGGAGGCACAGAATGCAGGCGATCGTGTTTGCGACGGCCGGTGCCGTCGTCGCCCTCGTGGCCAGCGCCGCGAGCGCGCAGGAGCTGACCGTGGGCGTGTCGTGGTCGAACTTCCAGGAGGAGCGCTGGAAGACCGACGAGGCGGCGATGCAGGCGGAGCTCGACCGGCTCGGCGCCCGCTACATCTCGGCTGACGCGCAGTCGTCGGCGGCCAAGCAGCTGACCGACGTCGAGAGCCTGATCGCCAACGGTGCCGACGCCCTGATCATCCTCGCCCAAGACAGCGACGCCATCGGCCCGGCCGTCCAGCGCGCCGCCGACGAAGGCATCCCCGTCGTCGGCTACGACCGCCTGATCGAGAACCCGGACGCCTTCTACCTGACCTTCGACAACAAGGAGGTCGGGCGGATGCAGGCCCGTGCGGTCTTCGAGGCGCAGCCCGAGGGCAACTACGTCTTCATCAAGGGCTCGGCCGCCGACCCGAACGCCGACTTCCTGCACTCCGGCCAGCTCGAGGTGCTGCAGGAAGCGCTCGACGGCGGTCAGATCCAGAACGTCGGCGAGGCCTATACCGACGCCTGGCTGCCAGCCAACGCCCAGCGGAACATGGAACAGTTCCTCACCGCAACCGGCAACGAGGTCGACGCGGTGGTCGCCTCCAATGATGGCACGGCCGGCGGCGCCATTGCGGCGTTGGCGGCGCAAGGTCTCGCCGGCGTCGTCCCCGTCTCCGGCCAGGACGCCGACCATGCCGCCCTCAACCGGGTAGCCCTCGGCACCCAGACCGTGTCGGTGTGGAAGGACAGCCGCGATCTCGGCACGGCCGCCGCCCGCATCGCCGTCGAGATGGCGCAAGGTACCGCGATGACCGACATCGAAGGCGCGGTGAGCTTCGACGGCGGCCCCCGTGGCGTGCCGATGACATCGGTCTTCCTGGAGCCGGTGCCGATCACACGGGACAATCTCGACATCGTCGTCGACGCGGGCTGGATCACCAAGGACACCGTCTGCCAGGGCGTGACGCCAGGCACCGTGGCGGTCTGCGACTGACCTTCGAGCCGGCGGGCGGCCGCCCCCCCCGTCGCTGGGGTCGCCGCCCCCCCCATTCCGAGCCCCGGACGGGCGCGCCCGCTGGCGCCAACCACCCCGCCGCACGCC
>CAYUKE010000185.1:0-1721 GCA_964445185.1 uncultured Geminicoccaceae bacterium | reverse complement strand
GGGGGGCGCCCCCCCCCCCGTTGCTGGCCGGCGTCCGCCCCCCCCCCAAGCCGTCCCCCGCACCGGCCGCCCCCGATGGCGCAAACGACCCTGCCTCTCGCCACCACGACGACCCGTGGCCCGGTCGGCCGCTTTCTCGATGCGACCGAACTCGACACGCGCATGCTCGGCATGGTCGCGGCGCTCGCGATCATCTGGATCGGCTTCGACATCGCCTCTGGCGGCGTCTTCCTGACGCCACGGAACCTCTGGAACCTGTCCGTGCAGACCGCGTCGGTCTCGGTGATGGCCACGGGCATGGTGCTGGTGATCGTCACCCGCAACATCGACCTGTCCGTCGGCTCGGTGCTCGGCTTCGTCGGCATGATCATGGGCGTCACCCAGGCCCACCTCCTGCCGCAGTTCCTCGGCTACGACCACGGCCTCACCTGGGTGATCGCGCTGATGGTCGGGATCGTCGCCGGCGGCATGATCGGTGCGCTGCACGGCTGGCTGATCGCCTATCTGGGCGTGCCCGCCTTCATCGTCACACTAGGCGGCCTGCTCGCCTGGCGTGGTGCCGCCTGGTGGGTCACCTCGGGCCAGACGGTCGCGCCGATGGACTCGACCTTCCGTCTGATCGGCGGCGGCACGGAGGGCTCGATCGGCGCCGCGGCGAGCTGGGGGATCGGCCTCGTCGCCTGCGCCGTCGTAGTGATCGGCCTGATCGTCGCCCGGCGCTCGCGCATCCGCTATGGCTTCCCGCTGCGGCCGCTCTGGGCCGAAGGCGTGCTTGCATCAGTTGGCTGCGGCGCGATCCTCGCGGCCGTCTGGGTGGTCAACAGCTATCCCTGGCCGCGTCGAATCGCCGAGCGCTACGCCGAGGCGAACGCGCTGGAGGTGCCCGACGGCGGCATCTTCATCGCCCACGGGCTCGCGATCCCGGTTCTGGTCGCCATCGCGGTCGGCATCGTGATGACGTTCATCGCCACACGGACGCAGTTCGGCCGCTACGTCTACGCGATCGGCGGCAACCCGGAGGCCGCGGAGCTCGCCGGCGTCAAGACCCGTTGGGTCAAGATGCAGGTGTTCATCCTGATGGGCATGCTGGTCGCCATCGCCGCGGCCATCTCGACCGCGAGGCTCAACGCCGCGACCAACGCGCAGGGAACGCTGGACGAGCTCTACACCATCGCCGCGGCGGTCATCGGCGGCACGTCGCTGGCGGGCGGCGCCGGAACGATCTTTGGGGCGATGCTGGGCGCGCTGGTGATGCAGTCGCTGCAGTCAGGCATGGTGCTGATGGGGGTCGACACGCCCTTGCAGAACATCGTCGTCGGCATGGTCCTCGTCCTCGCCGTCTGGGCCGACACGGTCTACCGCTCGCGGATCCGATGAGGAGGCGAACATGAACGCGGAGCCGCTCGTCGAGATGCAAGGGATGTCGATCAGCTTCGGCGGCATCCACGCCGTCGATGACGCGACGGTGAACCTCTACCCCGGAGAAGTCGTCGGCCTGCTCGGCCACAACGGCGCCGGCAAGTCGACGCTGATCAAGATCCTCTCCGGTGCCTATAAGCGCGACGCTGGCAAGATCTTTGTCGCCGGCGAGGAGGCGCGGATCGACAATCCGCGCGACGCTAAACTCTATGGCATCGAGACGATCTATCAGACGCTTGCCCTCGCCGATAACGTCGACGCGGCCGCCAACCTGTTCCTCGGGCGCGAGCTGTTGACCCCCT
>CAYUKE010000184.1:0-6869 GCA_964445185.1 uncultured Geminicoccaceae bacterium | reverse complement strand
GGCCGTGGACGGCGCCCCGATCGCGAGCGCCGCCGACCTGTCGACGACGATCGGCCTGGTTGAGCGCGGTCGCGAAGTTCGGCTCGATGTCGACGATGGCGGTCGCCGGCGGCGCGTCGACGTGCGGGTCGAGTAGGTCGGTCGGCGCGCGCCGCGCTTGCCGAGCCACGAGCCCCGCGCCTAGAGAAGACGGGCCGCGGCACGCGTGTCCGCCGCAGCCGCTAGCACAAGAGCTCGATGTCGACCGCTGTCCCCGCCTCGATCCCCGCACACCGCCGGCCGTTTCGTCTCCTCGCCGTCGTTTGCCTGACCGGCTTACTCGCCGGCTGCGGGGCCTTGCCGCGTAGTGGCCCGCTGGCTTCGCAGATCGACCGTGACGAGCCGGCCGGCGAGGAGGAGGGCTTCGTCGTGCAGCTCACGGGACCGGTGGCGATGGAGGTCGCCCGGTCCGTCGACCGCGGGTTTCCGCCTGAGTTCCTCGCCGCCACGGAGATCGACCCGCGGCGCATCGGCGTCGACGACCGGATCGACGTCCTCGTCTGGGAGCCCGGTGGCGCCGCCTTGTTCGGCAGCCAGGGCGGCGCCGGCACGCTGCCGGGCGTGCGGGTCGAGACCGACGGCACCGTCTTCCTGCCGTTCGCCGGGCGGGTCCAGGCCGCCGGCAGCACGCCGGCGGAGCTGCGGGAGCGGATCCGCCGGGCCCTCGAGCCCTTCACCGGCTCGCCGCAGGTGGACCTGCGGCTGCTCGACGGCTCGAGCCGAACGCTCACCATCCAGGGAGCCGTGCCGAAGCCAGGTCCCTATCCGATCGAGCGCATCAACGCCCGGCTCGTGCCGATGCTGGCGCTCGCCGGTGGCGCGACGCTGGAGCCGGAGCGGGTGGAAGTGGCCGTCCGCCGTGACGGCGTCACCGGTGCGGCGATGCTCGAGGACATCTATCGCGACCCGGCACTCAACATCGCGCTGCGCCCCGACGACCAGGTCGTCCTGACGCCGATCCGCGAGCGTTTCATCGTCCTCGGTGCTAGCAGCATCCAGGCCGAGCTGGCCTTTCCGACGCGCGAGCTGAGCCTGTTGTCGGCGCTCGGTGCCGCCGGCGGTCTGCGAGACTTCGACGCCGACCCGAGCGGCGTCTTCGTTTTCCGCCGCGAGGATGCGGCGCTGGCGGCGGCGCTCCTCGAAGGCCCCGAGCCTGCCGGTCTGCCACCAGGTCCGGGGCGGCCCGTGGTTTACCAGCTCGACATGACGCAGCCGGGCGCGCTGTTCATCGCCGACGCCTTCCAGATGCGCGACGGCGATGCGATCTTCGCGACCAACGCGCCGTTCACTGAGGTTCGCAAGTTCTTTTCGGTGTTCAACACGTTGCTCTTGCCGGTGACGACGACCAGCACACTGGCCCAATAGGCGCCGGCCGCGCGCTCAGCTTGTCACGGACTCGCCACATCGGCGTGTTACGCGCTGCCATCGTTCGGATTCGGGCCGAGGCTCATGCGCGTCAAGGCCGCCGCCCTCGTCGTCACACTAGTTGCTCTTGCCGCCGGCTTGGCGGGCTGGTGGTGGCTTGAGCGCGGCGCCGGCGGCTCCACGACGTTGCGTTTCGCTGCCGGCGATGCGTCCGGCGAGGCCTACGATTTCGCCCGAGCCCTCGCCCAGCTCGCCCGCTCGCGTGACATCGGCCTCGTGATCGAAGTTGCCGAGACGGCAGGCGCGGACGCCAACGCGCGGGCCATCGCCGCCGGGCGCGCCGATCTGGCGCTGGTCCGCAGCGATACCCTCGTGCTGCCGTCGGTGCACGCCGTCGCCGGCGTGTTCCCCGAGGTCTTCCACCTCGTCGCCCGCGCCGGCTCGGGGATCGACAGCCCCGCCGACCTGCAGGGCAAGCGCGTCGGCCTGATGCCCTGGGGCAGCGGCTCCGAGGACCTGTTCTTCAGGGTCGCCGAGCACTATGGCTTCACGCCTGAGGACATGCAGCTCCAGTACATGAGCCCGGTCCTTGCCGGTGCCGCGCTCGTCAACGGTGAGCTCGACGCGATGGTGCAGGTCATCGCCCTCGGCAACGCGCCGATGCGCGACCTCCTGCGGCGTGAGGACCTTTCGCTGGTCGCCATCGACCAGGCCGAGGCCATCCAGATGTTCGCGCCGGCGCTGGAGCAGGTGGTCATCCCGCGCGGCACGCTCAACGGCCGCCCGCCGGTACCGGCCGAGAACCTGGAAGCGCTGGCCGTCCGGGCGGTGCTCGCCGCCAGCGCCAATCTCGATCCGGCCGTGGTCGAACGGCTGACGGCGCTGCTCTTCGAGGCCCGCAACGACCTGGTCGCCCTCGATGAGCAGGCAGCGCTGATTACCGACGTCGACGACCTGACCGACCTCGGCTTCGCCCTGCACGAAGGTGCGCGCCGCTTCTACGAGGCCGATCGCCCCCTGTTCGTCGTCGAGTACGCGGAGCCGATCGCGCTGGCCCTGTCCGCGGCCGTGCTCGCCATCTCCAGCATCTGGCAGTTGCAGCGCTGGTACGACGTCAAGCGCAAGAACCGCGGTGACGTTTACAACGGTGAGCTGGCGCTCTTGGTCGATGAGTTGCGCGGCGCGCGCGAGCCCCACCACCTCGACGCGATCGAGGACCAGCTCTTCATCGTGTTCCACAAGGTTCTCGACGACATCGACCACGATCGGCTGGCGACCGAGACTCTGCCGACCTTCGAGTTCGTCTGGCGCTCGGCGACCGAGCTGCTGACAAGGCGGCGCGCCGAGGCCGTGCCGGTAACGCGGCGAACGGACCGTCACGAGACCGTCGCACTGCCGGTCTAGGACGGCGGCAGCGGTAAGGAGGTCCCCGATGGTCAAGATCAACCTCGCCCTGCAGGGCGGCGGCAGCCATGGCGCGTTCACCTGGGGCGTTCTCGACCGGCTGCTCGACGACGAGGACCTCGAAATCGTCGGTGTCAGCGGCACCAGCGCCGGGGCCATGAACGGGATCGTGCTGGCCGAGGGCATCCTCGAAGGCGGCCGACCGCAGGCGCGCTCGCAGCTCGAGGACTTCTGGCGGCTCGTCGCCGAGGCCGGCAAATCCTCACCGTTGCAGCGCACCCCCTACGATCAGCTGCGCGGCATCTACTCGCTCGACAGCGCGCCGATGCATATCTGGCTCGACGTCATGAGCCGCTTCTTCTCGCCCTATCAGCTCAATCCGAAGGGCGACAACCCGCTGCGGCCGATCATCGAGGAGTTCGTCGACTTCGAGCGGGTGCGCGCCAGCCGCGACGTCAAGGTCTTCATCAACGCGACTTGCGTGCGCACCGGGACCTTGAAGATCTTTCGCGAGTACGAGTGCACGGTCGACATGGTGCTCGCCTCCGCCTGCCTGCCGACCCTGTTCCACGCGGTCGAGATCGACGGCGAGCTCTACTGGGACGGCGGCTACATCGCCAACCCGGCGATCGACAAGCTGGCGGTCGAGACCGGCGTCGACGATATCCTCATCGTCCAGATCAACCCGCTCAAGGTCGACAACCCGCCGGACGAGGCGCGCGAGATCATCAACCGCATCGGTGAGATCACCTTCAATTCTTCGCTGATCAAGGACATCCGCCTGATCGCGCAGAAGAACGACCTGATCGAGGCCGGCGACCTCGATCCCGCCAAGCATCGCCTGACGCGCCTGCACATGATCCACGGCGGCCACGAGCTGGAGCAGTTCGACAATTCGAGCAAGTTCCTGACCGAGTGGGACTTTCTGGTGACCCTGAAGGAGCTCGGCCGGCGCCTCACGGACGAATGGCTCAAGAGCCACAAGGCGGAGCTCGGCGTGCAGTCCTCGCTCGACTACCGGCGTCTGATGAGTGGCGACGTCACCGCCATGGCCGCGGCGGTGGAGACGCTCCGCGGTCCGGGTGGTGCCGCGCGCGCCCTCGCGTAGGTGTCGAAGCGACCTTCGGCGGTTGATCGGCGGGCTTCGTTCGCCAAATATCTGAATGAACCGGCCACACTGCGGAGAGCCCATCGATGGCCTTCAACCCGAACCAGCGCGGCGCCGCGGCCCCGGCCGCCCAGACCGGTGCCCGCGCGGAGTATGTCGACGCCGGCCTGCGCGCCTACATGCTGCAGGTCTACAACTACATGGCGCTGGGCCTGGTCATCACCGGCCTCGTCGCCTTCATCGTCGCGTCCACGCCCGCCCTGTACCAGCCGATCTTCGGCACGCCGCTCAAATGGGTCGTCATGCTCGCGCCCTTGGGCTTCGTCATGGCGCTGAGCTTCGGCATCGAGCGCTTCAGCGTGCAGACGGCGCAGCTCCTGTTCTGGACCTTCGCCGCGGTCATGGGGCTGTCGCTCGCCTCGATCTTCCTCGTCTTCACCGGCGAGAGCATCGCCCGCACCTTCTTCATCACGGCTGCCGCCTTCGGCGCGTTGAGCCTCTACGGCTACACGACCAAGCGCGACCTCTCGGCCCTCGGCACGTTCCTGATGATGGGCGTGTTCGGCGTCATCATCGCGATGATCGTCAACCTCTTCCTGCAGAGCTCGGCGCTGCAGTTCGCGATCAGCGTCATCGGCGTCTTCGTCTTCGCCGGCCTGACCGCCTGGGACACGCAGCGGATCAAGTCGATCTACTTCATGGTCGCCCAGGATTCGACGGCGACCGCCAAGGCGGCGATCTCCGGCGCGCTCGCGCTCTATCTCGACTTCATCAACCTCTTCATGTTCCTCCTCCAGTTCCTCGGCCAGCAGCGCAACTGAGCGCGGCTTACCGATCGAACGTCTTGGCGGCGCCTCCGGGCGCCGCTTTGCATTGGTGCTCGACGCCCACCGGCTGGTGACGCCCGTCACTGCCCGAAGCCCCCGCCGGCCCGACAAGCGTCCCACAAGCAAACGGCAGCTTCGGGGGACCTTGTCGTCATGGTCGACTTCCGCATCCTCACCGCCTGGATCGTCCTCGCGCTCGGCACCCTGAGCGGTGTCGCGCTGACCGCCGGCGACCTCCACCACGCGGTCACCGCGGTCACCGCGCCCACCGCCGGCGTGACGCTCATCCGCTAGCCGCCCGCGGCTGCCGCGCCGTTCGCTGCCAACGGGTCGCATCGGCGCATGGTCGCCGATGACGCGGCCGGCCCGCGGCGGCATAGGGCGCGCGGCTAGGCGTCCTCGCCATCGCGCCCTGTCCGGCCAACCGAGGACCGGCCTTTTCGCCGCCACGTCACCGGAGGACAGAAACGTGCCGTTGATCGATCGTCGGGGCGTCATCCGCGCCAGCACCGCCGCCCTCGTCGCCGCCCCCGCCGCCACGCTCGCCCGACCCGCCGTCGCCCAGAGCGAGGCGGCAGCCCCGCTCCAGGGCGCGGGCTTCTACCGCTTCGCCATGGGCGACAAGACGCTCACCGTCCTCGCTTCCGGCTGGAGCCGCTTTCCCGGCGCCGAGATGTTCGCCGTCAACGTCGAGCCGGCGGAATTCGAGGCGACCCAGGCGCACCTGTTCGAGCCGACCGACGGCGTCGAGTTCCACATGAACCAGCTCCTCGTCGAGACCGGCGACCGGCGCATCCTGATCGACGCCGGGCCCGGCCACTTCCTCGGCGCCGACTTCGACCGCCAGGGCCTGGCGCTGGCGAACGCCGGCATCGACCCGGCGACGATCGACACCGTCGTCATCACCCACGGCCACCCGGACCACTTCGCCGGCCTGCTCGACGCCGCGGGTGCTTTACGCTTTCCCAACGCCCGCATCGTCTGGGACGCCCGCGAGCACGCCTTCTGGACCAGCGAGGAGGCCGCCACCGCGCTGCGCAACTCGGCCCTGCCGCAAGGCTTCATCGACACCTTCCTCGCCACCGCCCAGACGGTGCTGCCGGCCACCGCCGCGCAGAACGACTTCGTCGAAGGCGAGAGCGAGATCGCGCCCGGCGTCATGCTGCTCGAAGCACCGGGCCACACGCCGCACTCGGCGGTCGTGCTGATCGCGGGCGGTGACCAGCAGCTCCTCTACGGCAGCGACACGACGCTCCTGCCGGCGCAGAACGCGTTGCGCCCCGAATGGGTCTCGGCCTTTGAGCTCGACGGCCCGGCCCTGGTCGAAGCCCGCCTGCGCCTGCTCGACCGCGCCGCCAGCGACGGCCTGCTCTGGCACGGCTACCACGCCGCCTTCCCCGCACTCGGCCACATCCGCCGCGCCGCCGACGCCTACGAATGGGTCCCCGACGCCTGGCTCTGGTAGCGGGCAGACCGGAGGCCGCCACGCGCCGCGGCCTCCGCTCAGGGCCCGCGCCCGTGACAAGATGCACGGCTTGTCGCTGAGCGGGGGCTAAGGTTGAGTGCTGGGTATTGAATGCACCGGCCGGCGCGCACCGTCGCCGGGCTGAACTTCAGGAACCGGCGAGACGCACGTGGATTCTTGTGGGCGCGCGGACGGAGTAGGTCCTTGGACGCCGGCGTTCGCCGGACGCGGGGACGAGTTGCGCGCGTTTGACGATCTCCTCGAACGCGCACGCGACGAAGGCACCGCGGTGCTCGCCGTGCACGGCACCTCCGGCAACGGCAAGTCTTGGCTCGCCCGCCAGTTTCGCCACGAGCTGACGCAGCGGCGGGTCCCCTTCGCCGACATCGACCTTGACGAGAAGTCGCTTCAGGACTGGGAGATCCTGCACCGCGTCCGCAACCTCCTGCACGAGACCGGCAAAATCGCGTTCACGGACTTCGACATCGGCTTCCACGCCTACTGGCGCGAAGCGCAGCGCGGCACGGGCGCGCCGCCGCCGCCGCTGGTCGGCTCGGTCCTGCCCACGGGCGCTGGCGGATCGCGCGAGGGCGTGGCTGGCGACGTCGCCTCCGTATTGAACGCCGCATCGGGCGGCGCCGTCGACCCCGCTCTCCGCCTC
>CAYUKE010000183.1:4979-6904 GCA_964445185.1 uncultured Geminicoccaceae bacterium | reverse complement strand
GTCGGTGGCGACGGCAGGCATCCACTCACCAGCGCCGTCGCCAGAACCAGCGCTGCGAACCGCAGGCGGAACAGGCTTGTCACTGAGTTCTGAGCCAAAAGGCGATCACCGGCGCATCGGCCAGCCCCGCATCCGTCGCCTCGGCGTCAAGGCCGGTCTCGTCAGCATGCGCGAGCGTGTAGAGGCCAGAAAGCGTCGGCCCGTGAACGACATGCAAGCCATGATCCCGAAGAAAGGCTTCGATTTCGCCGGCTCGCGCGTCGGGTTCGAATCGGACACGCCAGCCCGTTCCAGCGACCGCTGCGCCTGGGTCGGCGAGCAAGCGAAAGCCCTCGGCCGTCGGCGCGTTGGTCTGGCCGACCACCAACAGCATGACGGCAGCCGCAACGGCCACCGTCTGCAGGCCGATGACGAGGCGCACCGTTGGTGGCGTCGCCGAGATGAGCCTGCGCGCCCAAGACAGCCCGCCCGCGTCGTCTCGCTCCGCGTCCAGCCGCTCGCTCAGCCGCTCGAGATTGCGCTCCATCGTTTCCTGCAGCACCGACGCTCCCTGAACGTCGTCGGCCATCGCAACAAGCAACGCGTGCTCGGCGCGACACTCGACGCAGATGTCGAGATGCTGTTCGACGCGGTCTTGGTCGGCCGGAGCAATCGACCCGTTCACGTACCATGGGAGCAGCGGCCATATCTCGGCGTGCGCATCCCTCGCCTTCCGCTCATCATTCGGCATTGAACTCCTGTCGTCGGCCATTGTCACATGTCCGTCTCTGCTTCGGCGCCCAGGCGCTTGATCAGCAGCGTCCGCAGCTTGTGGCGGGCGTGGAGCATCCGGGTCCGCACGGTGCCCTCGGGACAGCCCAGGATCTGGGCGATCTCCCGGCTGCTGTATCCATGAAAGTAGGTCAGTTCGACGACCGCGCGGTGCGCCGGCGAAATCGCCGCGAGACAGGCGCGGAGATGCCGCCCGAACTGGCGGTCCGTTGCAAGGTGTTCCGGGCAGGAAGGGTCGGCGAGCACGATGTCGTCGATCGGCACGGTCGCGTACTTCCGGTCCTTGGCGCGCAGCCGCTGCAGTGTCGTGCGCCAGCCGATGCCCAGGAGCCACGTTGTCGGCTGCGCTTCGTTGCGAAAGCCCTGGGCGCCCCGCCAGACTGCCAGCATCGTATCGTTGATGACCTCGTCCACAATGTCGTGCTCGCGTGTCACGCGGGTAACGAACCGCAACAGACGGACATAGTGGCGCCGATAGAACGCGTCGAATGCGACCCGGTCGCCTGTCGCGATCCGCGCCAACAGAGCACGATCGTCGAGTGTGCCGTGCGTCGGGCGGTGGGCGGCGCTAGCCTCTCGGGTTTTTGCGCGAACGCGCATGCTCTTGCCTGACAAGGGATGAAACGACGGCCAACGCGAATTCATAAGTGTCGCTTCCGCGCCGTCGCGTTCAAACCCCTCATCCCTGCGCACGAACTGCCGTGCGCTCACGGGTCCGTGATCCGCCCCGCTGAACAACAAGGCACGACGCCGCAACCTACGAAAGTCTGATCACCGTCGAGGCGCGGCGTTCCCGAGCGGACCGTGGCGGCTTTAGGTGGGCGCGCAAGCCAGCCCTAGGGGTGGGAGCCGCGCCAACCGACCGCGTCCCCGCCGCGGCGAGATCAGCCGTTTCAGGTCTCTCACCGCGGCAGACGAGGTTGGCATGTTGCAGGGTCTTGATTGGGTGGCGAAGCTGATCGCCGAGGCGCAGGCGTCGGGCAGCGGCACCGTCCCGGCGGTCTTTTACCGCATAGAAGAGGTGATGCTCGCGAGGCTGGAGGAGGCGCCGGCCGCGCCGTCGATCGCCGACATTGTCGTCGAGACCTCCGGTGCTTCCGGCTTCGACCATGACGGTGGCGACTTCGATCTGCTGCGTGAGGCGCTGATCGCCA
>CAYUKE010000183.1:3175-4879 GCA_964445185.1 uncultured Geminicoccaceae bacterium | reverse complement strand
GGCTTCCTCGCCGACGCAACGGGCTTCGTCTCGGCCGAGGAGCCGGGGCTGCTCGACGACGTGCTCCTGTACCACGTCGCCGAGGGCGGCCGTCGCTTCTTCGAGCTGCGCGCGGAGGGCGAGGTCACGACGCTGCAGGGCGGGACGGTGACCGTCGACGGCCGTCATCTGGTCGATGCCGATCCGGATCTCGAGGACCCGGCGCTGATCGGCGAGCTGAAGAACATCGAGGCGAACAACGGTGTCATTCAGGGGATCGATCGGGTGCTGTTGCCGGTCGACTTCGAGGAGGCGGTGCCGCAGCCGTCGATCGCCGATCTGGTGGTGGCGACGTCCGGTGCTTCGGGCTTCGACCATGACGGTGGCGACTTCGATCTGCTGCGTGAGGCGCTGATCGCCACCGACCTGCTCGGTGCGGTCGCCGATCGGGACGCGGACCTGACGGTGTTCGCGCCGACCGACGCGGCGTTCGGCGAGCTGGCGGTGTCGCTGGGCTTCACCGGCCACATCGACGACGAGGCGGCGGTGTTCGGCTTCCTCGCCGACGCAACGGGCTTCGTCTCGGCCGAGGAGCCGGGGCTGCTCGGCGATATCCTCCTCTACCACGTCGCCGAGGTCGGGCGCTCGCTCGCGCAGCTACAGGCGGACGAGGTCATCGCGACGCTCGGTGGCGAAACCGTGAAGGTCGACGGGCGCGAGCTGATCGACGCCGAGCCAGATTTGGTCAATCCGGAGGTGATCGCCGGACGGGGCAACATCGAGGCCGCGAACGGTGTCGTCCAAGCGATCGACGGCGTCCTGCTGCCGCTCGATCTCGGGAGCGACACGCTCATCGGCTGACCGCGGTCGGCGCGGCGCGGGCCGCTTGTCGCGCCGAATGCTGCGCCGCCGGGTCGGCCCTGTCGATCCGGCGGTTGCTGCCTTGACAGCCCCGCACGCAGGGCTCGTGTCTAGCGCCAGAGCCTTACCTAAGCGTGGCGCCGGACGTCGCCAGCATTGGTGACCTAGACAAGCCGCCGCCCGTGTTGGACCAAGAGGTCGTGCTTGTGTTGGACAGCGCGTGTCCGGCGGGACGTCGGGCCTTGAGAGGACGACATGGACCTGACCCACGCCATCGGCGGCACCGCTGTCGCCGGCCGCTCCGGTCGCTTCGCCCCGGTCTACAACCCAGCCACCGGCGAGGTCACCAAGCGGGTGCCGCTTGCCGGCGCCGCCGAGGTGGACGAGGCGGTCGCTGCCGCCAACATCGCCTTTCCCGACTGGCGGCGGACGCCTGCGCTCCGGCGCGCGCGCATCCTCAGCCGCTTCATGCAGCTCCTGAACGAGAACTGCGAACGGCTCGCCGAGATTATCTCCTCTGAGCACGGCAAGACGCATGACGACGCGCTGGGCGAGATTACCCGGGGCGTTGAGGTTGTCGAGTTCGCGACCGCCGCGCCTCATTTGCTTAAGGGCGAGATAACCGACAATGTCGGCGTCGACATCGACAGCCACGCAGTACGCCAGCCATTGGGCGTGGTGGCCGGCATTACGCCATTCAATTTCCCCGCGATGGTGCCGATGTGGATGTTCCCCGTCGCCATCGCCTGCGGCAATTGCTTCGTGCTCAAGCCATCGGAGCGTGATCCATCGGCGTCGCTGTTCCTGGTCGAGCTGTTCAAGGAGGCGGGTCTGCCCGCCGGCGTGATCAACGTCGTACACCGC
>CAYUKE010000183.1:0-3165 GCA_964445185.1 uncultured Geminicoccaceae bacterium | reverse complement strand
GGCGGGCGTTTTCCTCGAGGTCCGCGGTTACTCGCTGGCGGTGGACGCGCTTCTGGCGCACCCCGACATCAAGGCCGTGAGCTTTGTCGGCTCGACGCCGATCGCGCGTTACATCTACGCCACCGGGACTGCGAGCGGTAAGCGGGTGCAGGCTCTGGGCGGCGCGAAGAATCACATGGTGGTCATGCCCGATGCCGACCTGGACATGGCAGTCGGCGCGCTGATGGGTGCGGCTTACGGATCCGCCGGCGAACGTTGCATGGCCATCTCGGTCGCCGTGCCGGTGACCGATGCGGTGGCTGACGCCCTGGTCGAGCGGCTCGCGCCTAAGGTGCGCGAGCTGAAGGTCGGCCCAGCCGCCGACCGCAGCTCCGAGATGGGTCCGTTGGTGACCAGGACGCACCTCGACAAGGTGCGCGGCTGCATCGATGCGGGCGCCGCCGAAGGCGCCGAACTCGTCGTCGATGGTCGCGGGTTCCGAATCGATCGGCAGGGATACGAGGGCGGCTTCTACATCGGCGGCTCGCTGTTCGACCGGGTCACCACCGACATGACGATCTGGCGCGAGGAGATCTTCGGCCCGGTGCTCTCGGTGGTCCGTGCCCGCGACTACGACGACGCGGTCGCCACCGTCGCCAAGCACGACTTCGCCAATGGCGTAGCCATCTTCACGCGCGACGGCGATGTCGCGCGCCGCTTCTGCCAGGACATCGAGGTCGGCATGGTGGGTGTCAACGTCGCTATCCCCGTGCCGATGGCGTTCCACTCCTTTGGCGGCTGGAAGGCGTCGCTCTTCGGCGACCATCACATGCACGGCCCAGAGGGCGTGCGCTTCTACACGCGCCTGAAGACGGTCACCACCCGCTGGCCCGAGGGCATTCGCCAGGACGCCGACTTCGTCATGCCGACCCTGGGCTGAGCGGTCAGCGGCTCAAAGGGTCCGGTAAAGGTCGATCGTCGCCGCCGCGATGGCGTCCCAGCTGAAGTGCTCGACGACCCGCCTGCGGCCGGCCTTGCCCATGCGATCGCGGAGTTCCGGATTGCGGGCGAGCCGGTTGATCGCGGCTGCCAGCGCCTGGGAGAAGGCCTTGGGATCGGCGGGCTCGAAGGTGCCGGTCTCTAGCTCAAGCTCGACCAGGAGCCCGGTTTCCTCGGGCACGACGACCTCGGGAATGCCGCCGATCGCCGACGCCACGACCGGCGTCTCGCAAGCCATGGCCTCAAGATTGATGATCCCGAAGGGCTCGTAGACGGACGGGCAGCAGAAGACTGCGGCGTGGTCGTAGAACTGGATCACGTCCGGGCGCGGCAGCATCTCGCGGATCCACGTTACGCCGGGCCGCCGAGCGCTGACCTCGGCCACCCGCGCCTCCATCTCGCGGCCGATCTCGGCGGTATCCGGAGCTCCGGCGCAGAGCACGATCTGCAGGTCGGGGTCGATATCCGGGATCGCGTCGACGAGGTGGATGATGCCCTTCTGCCGCGTGATGCGGCCGACGAAGAGAAGGTAGGGCCGGGTCGGGTCGACGCCGTTGCGCTCGAGCGCGTCGGTTCGGCCGCTGGGCCTGTACTCCGTCGGGTCGATGCCGTTGTGGATGACGTGCACCCGCGACGGCTGGACGTCGAACAGCCGCAACACATCCTCGCGCGTCTCGCGCGAGACGGCGATGATCGCGTCGGCGTGCTCCATCGCCGTCCGCTCCATCCAGGTGGAGAGATGGTAGCCGTTCCCGAGTTGCTCGAACTTCCAGGGCCGGAGCGGCTCCAACGAGTGGATCGAAAGGACGAAGGGAACGTCCCAGAGCCGACTGGCGATCAGTCCCGCCATGTCGGTGTACCAGGTGTGGCAATGTACGACGTCTGCGTCGATCGTGTCCTTGGCCATCGCCAGCGACCGATGGAAGGCGTCGACCGCGCCGCCGAAGCGCGGATCCGTGCCGCTCTTTGCCTCGGCCCAGGCTGGGTAGCCGCGCACGCCCAGTTTGCCGTCGTCGCCGCGCTGGTCGCCGAAGCAGCGGACGTCCACCGCGATCCGCCTGGCCAGCGCCTGGCTCAGATACTCGACGTGGACTCCGGCCCCGCCATAGACGTGCGGCGGGTACTCGTTGGTGAACAGCGTCACTTTGCTGATGTCGCCCATGCCGCACCTCGCGTCGTCGTCAGGATGCCCTCCCCCGACAGCGGCACCCTAGCTAACCCGGCGGCGGGCGCTAGGTGCGAACGTGTCGAAGTGCGGCTCCCAAGCCAGGCCGCCGTCCGCCGGCCCTGCGCTCGTGTCGACTGGGCGGGATATTAATTTTTAATGTAAAACTGGTTCATGGAAATAACAGATGTCACTGAAGTGTCTCGGACCGATGTATCCATACCGCGACATATCGCCAATGCCACTATCGATACTGATCTCTTAACTCACGAATAGTGAGTCTCAGCACGCGTCGTGGCTGAGCGGGAACGGCGCCGGGGCGGCGGCCGGTCGTGTTCTCACGCTCGGGGAGTCCAGACGGTCACTGAGGGGATGGCACGCGAGATGACGACGGTTAGTGAGCGGTTCGCCAAGTTTGCGTTGCCGGCGGAGGTCGAGGAGATCTTTGCAGCGGCACCGTCTGTGACGATCGCGTCGACGGTTGATGAACTCGTCGACCTCGCGACGCGCGACGCGGTGAATGGATGGCACGAGGTCGCCTACGATGTGCCCGGTGCCGGTCGCGTGGTCGACGCGGTCGTTTGCCGGGCCCGCAACGGGATCGTGGCGAACTATACGGAGGCGTATATGCGCCGCCGTGATCCGGACTGCATGGTCATCGGCGACAAGCGCCCCACCGACAAGCCGACCTTCGAGGAGCGGTTCCAAACCTCGTTCGAGCCGCTGCGCGAGCGCGCCTTCGATTGGCTGAAGAGCCAGCCGCTGGCGGCCTTTCCATTCTATGCCGGGATGCCGGGCAAGGGCACCCATGCGCTTGTCGTCGCCCCGGACAATGCGGGCTTCTTCGCGCTAGGGCTCGCGCTGCTTCAGGGCATCATCCCCAGTGACGAGATTCCCAGGGGCTTCGCCCCTAAGGCCGTCATCTACGTTGCGCCGCCGTTCCGGCACACCGACTTCGACGGCAAGCAGGTCGTCGTCCACAACCGCACCTACGCCGGGCACGAGCTGTTCAGCTTCAACCT
>CAYUKE010000182.1:0-6926 GCA_964445185.1 uncultured Geminicoccaceae bacterium | reverse complement strand
TCGATTGGCAGCGCGGCGACGGTCGCCACCGGCTTGAGCGTGCGGCGTTCGGCCTGCCACACGAAGGCGTCGGCCTGGCCGAGATCGGCGCTCGTCGCAGCCGGCTGCCGCGCCTCCAGGGCTTCCGCGATCCGTTCGAGTAGCGGGGCGAGTGGATGGGTTTCGGGCTTGGGTGGTGGCGCGTGGGGGGGGGGGTGCGGGGGTGATAGGCCAGGGCGACCGCAATTTGCAAACGCGGCGCCCGCGTCTATAGTCTCGCGCAAATCTCAAGAGTCGATCCGGATCCCCGATGCTGATCTCCCCTGCCTACGCCCAGGCTGCCGGCGGCGAGCCGAGCTTCCTGGTCTCGTTGCTGCCGCTCATCCTCATCTTCGCGGTGTTCTGGTTCCTGCTCATCCGACCGCAGCAAAAGCGCATGCGCGACCACCGCGCGATGGTCGAGGCGACCAAGAAGGGCGACGAGATCGTTACGTCCGGCGGCATCTTCGGCAAGGTTTCGCGGGTCATCGACGACAATGCGGTCGAGGTCGAGATCGCGCAGAACGTCAAGGTCAAGCTCCTGCGCGGCACCATCAGCGAGAACTTGACCCAGCAGTCGACGCCAACGCCGTCGAAGCCGGCCAACGACCCGGGCAAGGGCAACGAGAAGAAGGGCCTAATGGGCCGGCTTTCCGGCCGCTGAGGGCGCGACGGTGCTAAGGAACTCGACAGGCTACATCGCGCTCGTCGTCGGGGTGTGCCTGATCGGGCTGGTTCTCAGCCTGCCAAATCTCTTCGCACGAGAGACGGTCGAGCGTTGGCCGGGATGGCTGCCGCAAGGGCAGATCAATCTCGGCCTCGACCTCCAAGGGGGCTCGCACCTGCTGCTGGAGGTCGACATCGACGAGGTCGTCGCCGATAGGTTGGAGACGCTCGTCAGCGACGTTCGCGTCGCGTTGCGCTCCGAGCGGATCCGCTACCGCGGCCTCGGCCGGCGAGGTGAGGCAGTCGCCTTCCAACTCGTCGATCCGAGTGAGACGCCACGCGCCCGGGAGGCCCTGGAGGAACTCAACCCGCGTGGTGGCATCAACCCGATGACCGGCGTCGGTCTCGGTCGTCAGTTCGATGTCGCCGTCGACGGTGGGCGCATCCAGCTCACGCTGAGCGAGAGCGGACGGGGCACGCTCGTCGACTCCGTGGTCCAGCAGTCGCTCGAGGTGGTGCGTCGTCGCGTCGACGAGCTCGGCACGCGCGAGCCTGTGATCCAACGCCAAGGTCAGCAGCGCATTCTTCTGCAAGTCCCAGGCGAGCGTGATCCCGAGGCGCTCCGTCGGCTGCTCGGGCAGACCGCGCAGCTCACCTTCCATATGGTCGACCTGCAGACGACGCCGGGCGAGGTTGCCGGTGGGACGGCGCCGGCGGGCGTCTTCGTCGTACCATCCGCCGAGGTCGACGAGACGGGCCAGCCCGCGGTCGAGTGGGTGCTGAACCGGCGGGTGGAGCTTTCCGGCGAGAACCTCGTCGATGCCCAACCGAGCTTTCAGGACAACCAACCGGTTGTGTCGTTCCGTTTCGATACGACCGGCGCACGTCGCTTTGCCAACATCACGACGGAGAACGTCGGGCTGCTGTTCGCCATCGTCCTGGACGACGAAGTGATTTCGGCGCCGCGGATCCAGGAGCCAATCACCGGCGGCAGCGGCGTCATCACCGGCAACTTCACCACGGAAAGTGCCAACGAACTGGCACTGCTGCTGCGTGCGGGCGCGCTGCCGGCGCCGCTCTTGGTGCTTGAAGAGCGGACGGTCGGCCCGGATCTCGGCGCCGACAGCGTCGCGGCCGGCGAGATTGCCGGTATCGTCGGCCTGCTGCTCGTCGCCGCATTCATGATCGCCTACTACGGTACCTTCGGCGTGGCGGCGGTGGTGGCGCTTTTCGTCAACCTCGTTCTCATTGCCGCCGCGCTGTCCACGCTGGGTGCCACGCTCACGCTGCCTGGGATCGCCGGCATCGTGCTGACGGTCGGCATGGCCGTCGACGCCAACGTCTTGATCTTCGAGCGAATTCGCGAGGAGGCGGGTCGCGGGCGCGGACCGATCGGGGCCATCGACGCCGGGTTCGGCGGCGCCACGCGCACCATCATCGACGCCAACGTCACCACGCTGATCGCCGCCGTGCTGCTCTTCCAGTTCGGCTCGGGGCCGGTGAAGGGTTTTGCCGTCACGCTCGCCATCGGCATCGTCAGTTCGCTGTTCACAGCGGTGACCGTGACCCGGTTGCTCTTGAGTCTGTGGTACCAGCGCGTTCGGCCGAAGGCTCTACCGCTCTAGGCCCGCCTCTCGCCTGCAGGAGCGCCGTTCGTTGCGCACGATCCGTTTTCTCAAGTCGACTCCAAGCATTCGATTCATGGCATGGCGCCGGCCGGCTGCTGTGTTCTCTGGCGTGCTTTGCCTACTGGCCGTGGTGCTCGCCTCGACGATCGGCCTGAACTTCGGCATCGACTTCCGTGGCGGCACGCTGATGGAGGTGCGCACACCGGTTGCCGCCGATGTCGGCACGCTGCGAACTGAGCTGTCGGGGCTCGGCCTCGGCGAAGTGGCGTTGCAGGAGTTTGGCTCACCGAACGACATTCTCATCCGCATCGAGCGGCAGCAGGGCGAGGGCAACGCTCAGGCACTCGCTGTCGAATCGGTCAAGGCAGCGTTGATCGATGTCTACGGTGACGAGGTGAACTTCCGGCGAACGGAGTTCGTCGGCCCCAAGGTTTCGGGCGAGCTCTTGACCGCGGGGGCACTCGCCGTGTCGCTCTCGCTGCTGGCCATCATGGTGTATGTCTGGCTGCGCTTCGAATGGCAGTTCGGCGTTTGCGCCGCCGTCGCGCTAGCCCACGACGTGCTGCTTACCGTCGGCCTCTTCGCGGTGACCCGCCTCGAGTTCAACCTCGCGACGGTCGCCGCGCTGTTGACGATCGTCGGCTACTCGCTGAACGATACCGTCGTCGTTTTCGACCGAGTGCGCGAGAACCTTCGCAAGTACAAGAAGATGCCGCTCGCCGAGCTGCTCGATCGCAGTCTTAACGAGACGCTCGCACGCACGCTCGTCACCGGCGTCACGACCTTGCTTGCGCTCGTGGCGCTCTTCGTAATCGCTGGTGGCGCCATCCGAGGCTTCACCGTCGCGTTGATCTGGGGCGTGTTGATCGGCACCTACTCCTCGCTCTACGTGGCGACGCCGCTGCTGTTGGCGATGAACTTGCGGCGCCAGGAGGACGAGACCGAGCGCAGCGTTCAGCCGGTTGCTTGAGTGGAGGACGCCGTGGAGATCCAGCCTCTCAAATCCGGCGAACGGCTGACGGTCGAAGGCTACGGCGTCGGGACCTTCAAGGTGGGTGGCGCTGAGGTCCGCGGCTCCATGCTGATTCGCGCCGAGCGCTTCGAGCCGTGGGCGATCGCGGCCGCGGATGATCTCGACGACGCGGCCACGGCACCGCTGCTCGCGCTCGCCGGTACCGTCGACATCTTGCTCGTCGGCACCGGCGCCCGACTACAGCCCCTCGCACGGTCGACCCGCGATGCGCTACGCGCCGCCGGGCTCGGCGTCGAGGTGATGAACACACCGGCCGCCTGTCGCACCTACAACGTGCTGGTCGCCGAGGGTCGCCGCGTCGCCGCCGCGGTGATGGCCATGCCAGCCGCGTGAGACGCCGCGGACATTAGGCGCCGTCCAGCGCCTTCACCATGTAACGAACGACCTTGTTCAGCTCCGGCAAGGTCGCGCGACCGACCTCCTCAAAGCCGAGCCCTTCGTGCAGCCAATCCGATGCCTGATTGGGCGGCTCGACGTTGATCTCGCAGGTGACCAGGTGATGCCCGGCCTCCTTTGCGCGGGCGAAGAGGTTCTCGTAGAGTTGACGTCCGAGCCCGCCACCGCGGGCTGCTGGCGCGACCAGCACGCGATCGACGTAGACGAAGCGGTCGTAGCGGGCGCGGAACCAGCCGTGGTTCACGTTAGGGTAGGGCACGCCTTGGTCTAGCGCGATCAGGAAGCCCGATGCATCGTCGACCATCACCGCGTGGAAGGCGTGCTCGACGAGCCGGTGCCACGCCTCCGCGCCGAGCGCTGAGGTCTCGGTCGCGTGGTCGTTGTTGAGCGCCAGCAGCGACTCCCAGGCTTCGGGAGCCAACGGCACGATGGATCGGGTCAAGCGAAACTCCTTGGCGATGTGGCGCTCGGCGACCGGCCTCGTCGACTGCATTCTACCCGATGCGGCGTGGCGGTCGGCCGCGGGGCTTTAGTCGAACGGGCCGGCACGCCCTCCGCTCGGGGAGCCTAGGAAGCGGCCGCCTCGTGCTGGGCGACGACCTCTTCAGCGATGCGATCGGGGACGACCTCGAGGCGGTCGGCCGACCAAGCGAAGAAGCCAACGCCCTGGGTGAGCGAGCGCAGGCTGACGATGAGGTCGCCCATCTCGCCGTGCGGCAGCTGAACACGGACCTCGTCCCAGCCAGGCCATGCCGACTTCGGCTCGAATCCGAGGATCTGGCCGCGGCGTTGGCTCACCACCTGGAGAACCTTGGAGGTGTGCTCGCTCGGGACCGACACCGTTACGTTGTTGAGCGGCTCCAACAGCACCGGGCCGCAACGCGGCAGCCCTTCCTTCAAGGCGAGCGCCACGGCCATCTTGAAGGCCATCTCGGAGCTGTCGACCGAGTGGAACTGCCCGTCGACGAGGGTGACGGCGACGTCGACGACGGGGAAGCCGAGCGGGCCCTTCGTCAAGTGGTCCCGAGCGCCCGCCTCCACCGCGGGGATGTACTGCTTGGGCACCGCACCACCGACGATGCGGTTCTCGAAGGCGAACCCCTCGCCGCGCTCGGTCGGTCGGATCTCGATCTTGACGTCGCCGAACTGCCCGTGACCGCCGGATTGCTTCTTGTGCCGGCCGTGGGCCGCGCCGGGCTTGCGGATCGTTTCTCGGTAGGGGGTCTGCGGCGGTGTCGCCGTAACCTCGATCTTATGCTTCTGGGCGAGCCGGTCGACGGCGAGTCGAACGTGGACGTCGCCTTGACCCCACAGCAGCATCTGCCGCAGCTCTGGGTCCTGCTCGACGACGAGGCTCGGGTCCTCGTCGGTCAGCTTGGCCAGGGCCGCCGATAGCTTGACGTCGTCGCTGCGGTTGGCCGGGCGGATGCTGACGGCGAGCATGGGTGGCAGCACCTCGGCGCTGGGCAGCGCCGGCTGCGTCGGATCCGCGGCGAGCGTCGCGCCGGTCCGCGCACCCTCAAGTCGGCCGAGCGCGACAATCGCGCCGGTGCTCGCTTCGGTTAGGCTCTGCTGGTCGTTGCCGAGAAGGCGAACGATCCCGGAAACTCGCTGGCCGCCCAACGTCATGCCGTCCTTGATCGGGCCGCGCCAGACGCGAACGATCGAGAGCTTGCCGGCGTGCGGCTGATGGAACGTCTTCAGGACCTGCGCGACGGCCGGCCCCTCGCCGGTCACGCCCACCCGGCGCGAGCTGATCTCGGCGGTCGGCGCCTCGCGGCGGAGCGCCTCCAAGAGGCGACGCGTGCCCATATCCTGCTCGGCAACGCCCATGAACACCGGTACGACCTGGTCGGCGCCGAGCGTCTTCTGCAGATCGCGGAGAACCTGCTCCGTCGGCGGCTCCTGCTCCTCCAGGAGCGCTTCCAGGAGGTCGTCGTCAAAGTCCGCGAGCGTCTCCAGCATTTCGGCGCGCGCCTGCTGCTCGCGCTCGCGATAATCGGCAGGAATGGCAATGGCCGATGAGGCCTTGCCGGCCTCGTAGGCGTAGGCCTGCTCGGTCAGCAGATCGACGTAGCCGACGAGACTCTCCCCGCGGCCGATGGCGTATTGATGGGGGACGATGGGGCGCGTGCTGACCCCGCGCAGCGCGTCAAGCAAGTCGCGATAGCGCTCCTCAGAGCGATCCATCTTGTTGACGTAGACGACGTGCGGGATCTCAAGCGCGTCCAGCGCGTGGAGGGTCGGCGCGATGGCAACCATGCGCTCGGCCACCGGCTCGACGACGACGATTGCGAGATCAACGCCCGGAAGTACGCCGCGCGCTTCCTGGGCGAGCTCGACGGCGCCCGGCGTGTCGACGAGCGTGAGGTCCAGGTCTTCGAAGCTGAAGCTTGCCACACCCACTTCGGTCGTCATCCCGCGCGCACGCGCCTCGGGCGTGGCATCGCCGACGACGAAGCCCTCATTGGCACGCCCGCGCCGCGGCACGGCGCCGGCGATGAAGGCGAGGCTTTCGATCAAGGTGGTCTTGCCGCAACCGGCCGCCCCCACGACTGCGACGCTGAGGGCGCGCGCCGATCCGTCCATAGCCAACCTCCCTAAGTTTGGCCCGCGTTCCAGTCGCGCCGGCCGCGCTTCGGCGGCCTTTCCGACGGTGATCATACAGGCTGCCGCGCTCGCGGGCGCCGCGCAAGCACGCGAGGCTCTTGCGACCATTCGCCTTTTGGAGTGTTTGTGCCATGACCGCGGCAGCGAGGAGCTGGGTGTGGAGTGCCGTCACGTCGACCGTCTGCTGGAGGCAGACCTCGACGGCCGTCTCCGTGCGTTCGAGCGTGCCGCGCTGCGCAAACACCTGCGCGAGTGTCGTCGCTGCCGGGCCAAACTTGAGGCGATGCGGGCTTTCGCGGCGCGCGTCGAGCGTACGCTCACGGGCACGGCGGAAGGGACGCCCCGCTTCGGGCTGCCGCCGGCAAGCCTGAGCGCGCCGCCACCACCGCCGCGGCCGACCGCGCGCCCGATCGCGCGCGTGGAGGCACGTGGTCGCACCCGGCCGGTGTGGCCGGCGCTGGTGGTGTCGGTGTTGGCGCTATTGGCGGTTGTGGCACTGACCCGGGACGGCTTCTTGACGCCCGCGCCGGACGTTGCGCCCGCGGCGGTGAGACAGGCGCTGCTCGAGGAGGCAA
>CAYUKE010000181.1:0-6970 GCA_964445185.1 uncultured Geminicoccaceae bacterium | reverse complement strand
GCGGAGCACCCCGTCGAGCTGCCCTTTGCGGCGCAACACGGTCGTCGCCAACAGCTAACGGTCATCGCCGTCGCCACGGTCGGCACGTGGCTGCTCGCGCGAAAGCTGCGCTGGCCGGCGGGCTGGCTTGCCGGAGGCGTCGCCTATGTCGCCATCGGCCCCGTGGCGCTCGTCTGGATGCGCAACGCCACGGACCAGGGACTGGTCTTCGTTCTGTTCCTCTTCGCAGCGGTCTGGGCCGCGGACAGTTTTGCCTTCTTCCTCGGTCGCGCGATCGGCGGGCCGCGCCTGGCCCCGCGCTGGAGCCCGAGCAAGACTTGGGCGGGGTTTCTCGGCGGCATCGCCGCGGCGGCGATGAGCGGCGCGATCATGGCCTACGCCTTCGCGCTGCCCTTCATCGGCGGCGCGGCGGTGCTGGGCGGCGTGCTCGGCGCCATCGCCCAAGCCGGCGATCTCTTCGAGAGCTGGCTGAAGCGTCGGGCCGGCGCCAAGCACAGCGGGCGGTTGATCCCAGGGCATGGTGGCGTGCTTGACCGTCTCGACGGCCTGATCTTCGCGACGCCTGCCTTCGCGCTCTTCGCGTTGCTCCATCCATGAGGCCACGCCGGCTCTCGATCCTTGGGGCAACGGGCTCGATCGGGCAGAGCACGCTGGACCTGGTCGCTCGCCACCCGGAGCGGTTTCGGGTCCAGACCCTGACGGCGCATCGGCGCGCCGATGCCCTCGCCGACGCGGTCGTTGCTACCGGCGCGCGTGTCGCGGCGATCGCCGATCCCGACGCCGCCGGCGCGCTGACGGCGCGGCTGCGCGGCCACGATGTCGAGATCTTAGTGGGCAGCGACGGGGTGCTGGAGGCCGCCCGCCGGCCGGCCGATTGGACCATGGCCGCCATCGTTGGCGCCGCCGGCCTAGCGCCGACGCTTGCGGCGGCGGCTCGTGGCGGCATTCTGGCGCTCGCCAACAAGGAGGCCCTAGTCTGCTCGGGACCGCTTCTGCTCGATGCGGCCGCGGCTGCCGGCACCCGGCTGCTTCCCGTCGACAGCGAGCACAACGCGGTCTTTCAGGCGCTTGCCGATCGATCGGTCGATGACTTGCGGCGCCTCATCCTGACCGCATCCGGCGGCCCGTTCCGGACGGCGACGCTCGACGCGATGGCGCAGGTGACACCCGCCGCCGCTGTCGCGCACCCACGCTGGTCGATGGGCGCAAAGATCTCCGTCGACAGCGCAACGATGATGAACAAGGGGCTGGAGCTGATCGAGGCGCACCTCCTTTTCGGCGTTCCCGAGCCGAAGCTGGAAGCGCTCGTGCACCCGGAGTCGTTGGTCCACGGTCTGGTCGAGTTCGTCGACGGTAGCCAGGTCGCGACGCTCGGACCGACCGACATGCGCGTGCCGATCGCACACACACTGGCCTGGCCGGACCGGCTGCCGCTCGCCGAGCAACGGCTCGACCTCGCGGCCTGCGGCAGCCTCACCTTCGAAGCGCCGGACGAGAGACGCTTCCCGGCGCTCCGCGTCGCGCGCGACACCTTGCGCGCGGGCGACGGCTCACCCACGGTTCTTAATGCGGCGAACGAGGTCGCCGTGGCGGCGTTTCTTGCTGACCGCATTGGCTTTCTCGATATCGTTGCCGTGGTCGAGGCGACGCTCGAGCGATCCGACGCCGCGCGGCCGACGACGCTCGCGGACGTCGTCGCCCTCGATCAGGCCGCGCGCCTCGCCGCCGAGCGGCTGTGCGCCGCCACGTCCGTCCGCTGAGCTCCAAGGGAAGAGCATGGAATTCATCACTGGACACCCGCTGACCGTTCTCGCGTTTCTCATCGTTCTTTCGATTGTCGTGTTCGTGCACGAGTACGGGCACTACTGGGTGGCGCGGCGAAACGGTGTGCGCGTGAGCGCCTTCTCGGTTGGATTCGGCCCTGAGATTTTGGGCTGGACCGACCGGGTGGGGACGCGCTGGAAGGTCGCTGCGATCCCCTTGGGCGGCTACGTGAAAATGCACGGCGATGCGGACGTCGCCAGCGCCACGACCGATGCCGAGGCGGCAACGGACGGCGACAGCTTCCCGGCGAAGTCCGTCTGGCAGCGCATGGCCATCGTCGCCGCCGGTCCGGGGGCGAACTTCCTGTTCGCCATCATCGTCCTGGCGCTGCTCCTCGCCGTTGCCGGACGGCCGGTCCTGCAGCCGATCGTCGGCGAGGTGCGCGACGCCACCCCTGCTGCCGATGCCGGCCTCGCCGTCGGCGATCGCATCCTCGCCATCGGCGATCGCGACATCGCCGTGTTCGCCGATCTGCAGACGGCGGTCGGCGCCGCGACCGATGCGTTGCGCTTCACGATCGATCGCGACGGCGAGGTGTTCGACGTCCTCATCGAGCCGGAGATGCAACAGATCGGCGAGGGCGACGCCATGGTCGAACGGCCGCTCATCGGGATCGTCGCTGCCCCCCCAGTCTTCGAGCGGGTCAACCCCGTCGTCGCCCCGGTGCTGGCGACCACACAGGTCGTCACCATGACCGGCGACATCGTCGGCGCGATCTACCAGATCATCACCGGCCAGCGCGGCGTCGACGATCTCGGCGGGCCGCTGAGGATTGCTCAGATTTCGGGCGACGCCGCCCGCGCTGGCCTCGCGGAATTTACTTGGCTCCTCGTCGTCCTGTCGATCAATCTCGGGCTCATCAACCTGTTCCCGATCCCGATGCTCGACGGTGGTCACCTCGTGATGTACGGGATCGAGGCGGCAAGGGGTCGGCCAATCGGTGAGCGGGTCCAGGAGATGGCGTTTCGCGTCGGCCTGGCGCTGGTGCTGGCCTTGATGGTGTTCGTCACCTGGAACGACATCGTCAACCTGCTGCCCGGCGGCTGAGCGCGACCGTCGGCACGAACCTACTCAACGGGGAGAGGAAGCGTATGTCGCCGCGGTCGTGGCTCGCCGGTGCCGTCGCCACGTTGTTCTTGGTGGCCGGTCCGCCGCCGACCAACGCCCAGACCAGCGCGACCATCTCGGATGTCCGCGTCGAGGGCAATCAGCGGATCGAGGACGTCGCGGTTGAGAGCTTCCTGACGGTTGGGATCGGTGATCCCTTCGACCCCGTCACCCTCGACGACTCGCTGAAGGCGTTGTTCGCCACGGGCCTCTTCGAGGATGTCGCCTTAGAGCGCGACGGCACGACGCTTGTTGTCCGGCTCCAGGAGAACCCGATCATCAATCGGATCGCCTTCGAGGGGAATCTCCGCCTCGATGACGAGATCCTGCAGCAGGAGATCGATCTTAGGCCGCGCGTCGTCTACACGCCCGCCCGGGTGCAGACCGCGGTCGGGCGGATTCTCGAGATCTACCGGCGCAGCGGCCGTTTCGGTGCCGTCGTCGAACCGAAGATCATCGAGCTCGACCAAAACCGCGTCGACCTCGTGTTCGAGATCGAGGAGGGTCCGCGCACGGTCGTCAAAGGCATCTCCTTCGTCGGCAACGAAGCCTTCAGCGACAGCCGCCTGCGGACCGAGATCGAGACCGTCGAGGCCCGGTTCTGGCGGTTCCTCACCGACAGCGACACTTACGATCCCGACCGCCTCGCCTTCGATCAGGAACTCTTGCGTCGCTTCTACTTCGAGCAGGGCTACGCCGACTTCGAGGTGCGCTCGGCGATCGCCGAGCTGACGCCTGAGGGAGACGGCTTCTTCATCACCTTCACGGTCGACGAGGGCCAACGCTACAGCTTCGGTAGTGTCGAGGTGCAGAGCCGCATCCGCGACCTCGATCCGGCCGAGCTGGAGGCGCTGGTCGAAACCGACACCGGCGACACGTACAACGCGGGTCTCATTGAAGAGACCATCCAGGCGATGACCGATCGCGTCGGCGAGCTCGGCTACGCGTTCGTCGAAATCCTCCCGCAACTGCGCCGCAACCCCGGCGACGCGACCATCGACCTGATCTATGCCGTCGACGAGGGGCCGCGCGTCTACGTCGAGCGGATCGACATCGTCAACAACTCGCGCACCCTTGACCGCGTCGTCCGCCGCGAGCTGCTGCTCGCCGAGGGCGACGCCTTCAATTCCGCGCTTCTGCGCGAATCGGAACGTCGGGTTCGCCGGCTGGGCTTCTTCGACCGGGTCGAGACGACGACACGGCCGGGGACCCAGCCTGACCGGATCGCGGTTCAGATCTCGGTCGAGGAGCGCTCGACCGGTGAGCTCTCCTTCGGTGCCGGCTTCTCGACGACCGACGGCCCCCTTGCCGCGATCGACCTCGCCGAGCGCAACCTGCTCGGCACGGGCCGAGACGTCCGCGCCCGCCTTGCGCTCTCCGGACGACGGCAGGAAATCGACCTCAGCTACACCGAGCCTTACGTCCTCGGCTACCCGCTCGACGCCGGCTTCGATGTCTTCAACACGCAGACCGACTTCCAGGACGAGGCGTCCTTCGACGAGGACAACCTCGGCCTCGTCCTCCGCGCCAGCTACGCGCTCACCCGCGACATTCGCCACACGGTTCGCTACACGATCCGCCGCGACAAGATCTCCGATGTCGACGACAACGCCTCGCAGTTCATCCAGGACGAGGCGGGCGAGGCCGTCACCTCATCGATCGGGCAAACCTTCAGCATCGATCAGCGCGACGACTTCATCCTGCCAAACCGCGGCTACAACGTGCGCCTCGACCAGGAGCTTGCCGGCCTTGGCGGCGACCGAGCGTTCCTGAGCCACGAGCTCGGCGCCGACTACTTCCAGCCGATCGTCGACGAAGCGGTGGTGCTCCGCCTCGGGCTCGACGCCGGCTATGTCTTCGGCATTGGCGACGACGTCGCGCTGTCCAACCGCTTCTTCATCGGCGGGACCAATTTCCGCGGTTTTGAGTTCGGCGGGCTCGGCCCACGCGACAACACCACGGACGATGCCCTCGGCGGCAATCTCTACTACGTCGGCACGGCGGAACTGCGCTTCCCGGTCGGGCTGCCGGAGGAGCTGCGCGTCTTCGGCCGCGGCTTCGTCGATGCCGGCTCGCTCACGCAGATCGACGTTTCGGGCCCAGAACTCACCGACTCCGGCAACCTCCGCGTCACGGCCGGCGTCGGCCTCTCCTGGCTGTCGCCGTTCGGACCGCTGTCGATCGACTTCGGCCAACCGGTGCTCAAGGACGACCTCGACCAGACCGAGCTCATCAGCTTCTCGTTCGGTGCGCGCTTCTGACATGACCAGCGCCCGCGCGCGACGATGGCGGCGCCGCGTGCGGGCCGCGGCGCTGGTCGCGGCAATCAACGGGCTTGCCTGCGCGGCGACCGCCCAACCCGCGCCGAGCCCGCCCCTCGCCCCCGCGGTCGTCGCCGTTATCGACTACCAAAGGCTGCTCCGGGAGAGCGATGCGGCGGCGAGCATCCGGGCACAGGTTGAGATCCGACGAGATCGCTACGAAACCGAGCTGGCGGCCGAGCGGCAGCGTCTCGAAGAGCGTGACAGGGCACTCAACCGAGAGCGCGCTCAGCTGAGCGCGGAGGACTACCGCGACCAGCGACGCGCTTTCGAAGATGAGGTTGCCGCCGTCCAGCGGCTGGTCCAAGAGCGGCGCAGCGAGCTCGACCAAGCCTCCGGCAGAGCGTTCCAGCAGGTGCGCGACGCCGTCGTCACGATTATCGGTGAGCTCGGCGAAATGTACGCGTTCAACATCGTGCTGCCGCGCTCGGAGGTGTTGGTGTTCGCGCCGGAGGTAGACTTGACCAGCGAGGTCATGCAGGCGCTCAACGCGCGACTGCCGGCGGTGCCGATCGCCGAGTTCGAGGAATGAGTGGTGCCTGATCCACGCTTCTTCACCCGTGCCGGCCCGTTCACCCTTGCGCACGTTGCCCAGGTGACCGGCACCGTCCTACGCGGCGATCCTGAACGGCTGATCGACGACGTGGGTCCGCTTGATCGCGCCGGGCCGGGCGCGGTGACGTTCTACGAGGGCGCGCGCTTGAAGCCGGCCCTGGCGACTACTCAGGCAGCGGCGATCGTCCTCCGTGCCGACGACGAAGACCTCGTTCCGCCCGGCGCAGCGGCGTTGATCGCGACGGAACCGTACCGATCCTTCGCCAGCGCGGCGTTCCTCTTTTACCCACCGCCGGTCCGAGCTGCCACGACGATCGACGCGGGCGCGCTGGTCGACCCGACGGCGCGGCTTGGCGAAGGCGTGTCGGTGGCCGCCGGTGCCGTCGTCGAGGCCGACGTCGAAGTCGGCGCCGGCTCCGTCATCGGCGCCAACGCGGTCGTCGAGCGGCGCTGCATCCTGGGTGAAGGCTGCGTTGTCGGCGCCGGTGCGTCCCTCGCCTATACCCTCGTCGGCGCGCGCACGATCATCCACCCCGGCGCCCGGGTCGGCCAGGACGGGTTCGGCTTTGCGCTTGGCGTCGAGCACGGCAAGGTGCCGCAGCTCGGCCGCGTCCTGATCGGCGACGACGTCGAGATCGGCGCCAACTCAACGATCGATCGCGGTGCCCTCGGCGATACGGTGATCGGCAGCGGCACCAAGATCGACAATCTCGTCCAGATCGCCCACAACGTGGTCATTGGCGAGCATTGCGTCGTGGTCGCCCAAAGCGGTATCTCCGGAAGCACGGAATTGGGCCATCACGTGGTCGTCGCGGCGCAATGCGGCATCACCGGTCATCTTACAATTGGACCGGGCACGCGACTGGCGGCGCGGGCGGCAGTGATCGGCGACCTGACGGGGAACGCGGACTACGGTGGGGCGCCCGCCATCCCGGCGGCGGAGTGGCGGCGTCAGCTCGTGGCAATACGACGGCTCGGGCGGCGGCGGTGAGGACAGAAACATGAGCGAACCAGTGGCGGCGATCAACGCGCCTTTGGAGATCGACCTCGACGGCATCATGGAGCGGATCCCGCACCGCTACCCGTTCCTGATGATCGACAAGGTGATCGACGTGCGACCGGGTGAGAGCGCCGTCGGGATCAAGAACGTGACCATCATGGAG
>CAYUKE010000180.1:0-6977 GCA_964445185.1 uncultured Geminicoccaceae bacterium | reverse complement strand
AAGTACCCGCTGCAGCTCTCCGGCGGCCAGCAGCAGCGGGTGGCGATCGCCCGCGCGCTCTGCATGCGGCCCAAGATCATGCTGTTCGACGAGCCGACTTCGGCGCTCGACCCGGAGATGATCAAGGAGGTGCTCGACGTCATGGTCGAGCTGGCCATGGAGGGGATGACGATGCTTGTCGTCACCCACGAGATGGGCTTCGCCCGGATGGTCGCGGATCGGGTGATCTTCATGGATCAGGGCGAGATCGTCGAGCAGGCCGAACCCGAGATCTTCTTCAACCAGCCCCGCTATGACCGAACGAAGACGTTCCTGAGCCAGATCCTGGCGCATTGAGCGGGGTTGCGCGCGGCTCAGGCGACGACTTCGTGGCCGCGCACGTCATGCTCGATCGTCCGCCGCAACAGAGCCAACGCCTGCTGCAGGCTGGCGCGGTCGTGGGCGCCGCTGAGCGCGATCCGCACCGCGTTGGGAACGCGCGCGCGACCATAAGCGAAAAGATCGCTCGCCAGCACATGGACGTGCTGAGCTCGGAGCCGCTCGACCAGCAAGCCTGCTCGCCATCGCCCCGGCAGCGGCAACCAGAGGTGATGCCCTTGCGCCTCGTGGTTAGGGGCAAGCGGTCCTAGGGTTCGGCGGGCTAGCGCCTGGCGTCCTAGCGTTTCCTCGCGCTGGCGGCCGAGGGCGGTGTCGGCGAGCCCGCTCGCCAGCCAGTGCCGGAACAGCCGGCCGCTTGCGGTCGGCACACCCAGCAGCAGGGTGTGCTGAGCGTCGAGCACGCGTGCGTGCAGGGCTGGGGGGGCAACCAGAAAGCCGAGACGCAGCCCGGGCGACAGCGTCTTCGACACGCTCGTGAGATAGACCGTTCGCTCGGGCGCTAGCTCGCGGATCGGCGGCGCCACCTCGCCGAGCAGCAGGCCGTAGACGTCGTCCTCGAGGATCAGCAGGTCGTGCTTGCGCGCAACCGCGACGACCGCGCGTCGGCGGTCTTCCGGCATCACCCTTGCCGTTGGATTGTGCAGCGTCGGGTTGGCGAGCAGCAGACGCGCGCCGGTCTCCTGGCAGGCGGCGTCGAGCGCATCCGGGCAAAGGCCGTGGTCGTCCATCTCGACGCCATGACGCCGGAGGCCGACCAAGCCGGCCATATCGTGAAAATGCGGGTAGCTCAGGTTGGCGGCGAGCAGGATGTCGCCCGGTCGCGCGAGCGCCATGAGGCTCGTCGTCAGACCGCCCTGCGCGCCGGCGGTAACGATGACCTCATCGTCGCTGACCGTCACGCCGTGGCGACGCAGCCACGTGCCACCCGCGGCTCGGTCGTCGAGATGACCGGCGGTTGGTGGGTAGGCAAGGAGCGCGGACGCCGGCTCGTTCTGCGCGAGCGCGGTGCCTGCCGCGGCGGCGAGCTCAGGCAATAGGCCGTTGACGGGCTGATTGGTCCGCAGGTCCATCGCGGAGTGGCGCGGATCGAAGTCCGGCACCTCCTGAGCCGCCATGAAATCGTGGACTTGTGGCGCGACGTCCGGCTCGGCGACGAAGGTGCCGCGTCCGACGTGGGCGGTGAGGAGGCGGCGACGGATCCCGAGATCGTAGGCGCGCCCCACCGTACCGACCGTAACACCGAGCCGGTGCGCGAGATCGCGCTGGGGTGGCAGCTTCGTTCCGGGCTTCAAGCGACCGGAAGCGATCGCCGCGGCGATCGCCTCAGCGAGCGCCCGATAGCGCGGTCCCGGTCGGTCAACGACATCGTCGGCTGTGATTGTCATGGTTGCAATATCCAGCTTGACCTGCCAGCGAGTCAATTGGATAAATTGAGATGAAGCAATTGGCCGGGACGATGACGATGGCGATGCATTGGACGCTAACAATACCGCGCGCCGAGACCAGCCCTGCGCCGCGAAGGCTGATGGCCACGTTGCGGCTCTGGGTCCGGCGGATGAGCGAGCGTCGCGCGCTTGGCGATCTCGACGATCGGTTGTTGCGCGACTGCGGGATCCGCCCAGACCAGGCGCGCCGAGAGATCGAGAAGCCGTTCTGGATCCGCTGAGCGAAGGCTCGACATCGACGAGGAACGCCCATGCGCAGTCGGTTTGTCACCCTCGATGTGTTCACCGCTGCGCCGTTCGCCGGAAACCCGCTCGCTGTCTTTCTCGATGCGCGCGGCATCGGCGATGAACGGATGCAGCAGATCGCGCGCGAGTTCGGCTTTTCAGAGACAACGTTCGTTGTTCCCGCTGAGCGGCCGGACTGCGCGCGACGCGTCCGCATCTTCACGCCGACCTCAGAGTTGCCGTTCGCTGGGCATCCGACGATCGGAACGGCGATTGCGCTGGTCCGCGATGGGTACATTCCGATGGGGCAGGGGCCGGCAGAGCTGAGCTTCGACCTCGCCGCCGGTCCGACGCCGGTCACTGTGCGGGAGGTCGACGGGGGCCTGCGCGCGACCCTAACGGCGCCGCAGCTGCCTGTCCGCGGCCCGACCACGCCCGCGCCGCTCGTCGCGGCGGCCGTGGCGCTAGAGCCCGAGTCAGTGGACATCAAGGTGCACGAGCCGGTCGATGTCGGCACGGGCGTCGACTACGTGGCTGTGCGCCTCGCTAGCCTCGACGCCTTGGCGCGTGCACGGCCAGTTGAGGCGGCATGGCAGTGCCTGCCGAGCCCGGCGGCGCACCACGGCCTAGCGCTGTATGTGCTCGACGCAGGCGCGCATGAGCTGCGAATGCGGATGTTTGCGCCTAGTGTTGGTGTGGTCGAGGACCCGGCAACCGGCAGCGCCGCGTCGGCGCTCGGCGGTCTGCTCGCCGAGCTCAATCCGACGGCTGACGGAACGCTCGGCTGGACGATGCGCCAGGGGATCGAGATGGGTCGGCCGTCCCGGATCGACGTCGAGGCGGACAAGGCGAATGGCAAGGTTTGCGCGGTTCGCGTCGGCGGGACCGCCGTTGCGATGACCGAGGGCTGGCTCGACTTGGCCTCGTGAGCACGTGGACGCACATCCGTTGCGGTGACGACTTGCGCGAGGCGCTCGCGGTCGCATGCATTCCGGGGCCCTACGTTGCTTTCACGGATCCGATCTGCCGGGGTCCGGTTCCGGATGACGGGGATCTCGATAGCGTCCGCGCGGCGTTCATCGCTTCGAGCTATGGTGGCAGCCACGCGACGGTCGTAGCGGACCTGCGTGCTGCCTCGGCTGCTCTCGATGCTGCCATCGCCGCCGGGTCTGTGGCGCTGTGGTTCGAGCACGACAGCTATGACCAGCTTATCCTCGCTCGTGTTCTGCACCGGCTGCATTTTCTAGGCAGCCTCGACGGCGCCCTCATCTGCATCGATCGGCATCCCAATCATCGGCGCTTTGTGGGGCTGGGTCAGCTCGACCCGGCCGAGATCCGCGCGCTGTGGCCGACCCGGACGCCCTTGCATCGAGGACTGCTGCAACTGGGCGCGCGGGTCTGGATCGCGCTGCGCGCAACCGACCCGCGCGGGCTGGCCGCGCTCGCGGCGACCGAGACGCCGGACCTGCCCATGATGGCTCCAGCTCTCCGTCGTCATCTGCGCGAGCTTCCCTGGTCAGACGACGGTCTCGGCCTGACGCAGCGATTGATCCTCCGGGCGCTTGCGGACGGCCCACTCTCCGCTGGTGCCGTGTTCCGGCGCCTGCACTTGGAGCTGGAGCCGCTGCCCTTTCTTGGCGATCTCATGCTCTGGGCGGACGTTTGCGACCTCGCCGGGTGGCAGCGGCCGCCGCTCGCGGTCGCCGGTGGCGGCGCGTGGCCGGATCGAACGGTGACGTTGACGGCGGTGGGTGAAGCGATCCTCGGGGGCCGCAGCGACGCTCGCGACCTCGGGTCCAGCGAACGTTGGGTCGGTGGGGTTCGGCTCGCCGAGAACGGCCCGTGGTGGCGGTGGGATGAGGCGGCAGAGGCCGTCACTGAAGCCTAGCGTCAAAGCCTAATCCATATCCTGATCGGGTTACGAGCCTAGGGGCCTTCCGGCAGCTCGACGCGCACGGCTTTACCGCCAAATCCGTGGACGTTGTCATGGGCGCGGACGATCACGCTGGTGACGCCGGCCGGCACCGTCACACCGGTCAGCGCGCGACGGAACGGTTGCTCATCCACATGCGGATGGTGGAGAACGCGCGTGCCGAGCAGCTCGCCCGCCTCGGTGCGGATCTCGAAGCGGTCCGCGTAGTGTTCCCACCCGGTATCGGCATGCCGCACGGTAACGTCGAAACGGTAGCCGTCGGGCGTCCGCTGGACCTCTACGTCGAGCACATCGGCCTCGCCGGCACCGACCACGGTCCATGGCGGCTGGCCCGACGCAAGGAGGAGCGCGAGGGTCAACACCTGAACCCAACGCGGGCACCCCGTCGCGGCGCGGATACAACGTTCAAGCATCGTTCAGCCCCCAGCGGCCATTTATCTCTGTATGAACTCCGGTCCGGTCCTTGGAAGCGCGCTCCTGATGCTAGTCGCCGCAGCATCGGGAGCGCATGCGCTTGAAGAGCACGACGCTGCGCGTGCCGCCGTCGCGGCTCGGGCTTCGCTGCCGCTTCAGGCGATCGTCGACCGCGTCGCCGGGCGGAATGGTAAGATACTCGATGCTTGGATAGAAGAAGGCGCTCCGACATATCGCTACCGCCTCATGCTGCTTGAATCGGGGCATCGGGTGAGGGAGGTGGTGGTCGACGGTCGGACCGGTGCAATCATCTCCGGGGATTGAACCGATGCGTCTCCTGGTTGCCGAGGACGAGCCTGAGCTGGCTCAGCAGCTCAAGGATGCGATGACCGAAGCCGGCTATGCCGTCGATCTTGCCTTGAATGGCGAAGACGCCTTGCACCTCGGCAGCACCGAGCCGTACGACGCCGTGATCCTCGACCTTGGCCTACCGTTACTCGACGGGTTGCAGGTTCTCGAGCGCTGGCGCCGGGCCGGGCGTGCCATGCCCGTTCTTGTTCTCACCGCCCGCGATCGCTGGAGCGAGAAGGTGGCCGGCATCGACGCCGGCGCCGACGACTACGTGGCAAAGCCGTTTCACATCGCGGAGTTGCAGGCGCGCCTGCGAGCGCTCATCCGCCGCGCGGCGGGCCACAGCTCGGCAGAGCTGTTGTGCGGCCCTTTGCGCCTCGACACCCGCGCCGCGCGCGTCAGTCTCGGTGGGGAGGATATCCGTCTGACCGGGCACGAGTTCCGGGTGCTCGCCTACCTGATGCACCACAAGGGGCGCGTTATCTCCCGAACTGAGCTGACCGAGCATATCTACGACCAGGACTTCGACCGCGACAGCAACACTATCGAGGTGTTCATCGGCCGGCTGCGGAAGAAGCTTGGCGCGGATCTGATCGAGACGGTGCGCGGCCTCGGGTACCGCTTGGTCGAGCCGACCGACGTTCGTTGATCAGCTTCGGACGCGGCGGGAGCGGCTCGCTCGCAAGACGCCTGGTCCTGCTGGCGACCCTCTGGTCGCTGCTCCTATTCGCTGCCGGCGGCATGACGCTCTCCTGGGTGTTCGCGCGAAGTGTGAAGCAGGGCTTCGATGAGCGCTTGGATGTCCTGCTCGAAGGGCTGATCGCGGTCACCAAAGTCGGGCCGGGCGGCGCGCTGATCGTCGCCGATCCCCCTGGCGAGCCGCGGTTTCGAATGCCGCTTTCCGGCTGGTACTGGCAGGTGGAGACACCCGGCGGGCTCGCTCGCTCACGCTCGCTCTGGGACGGAGAGCTTCCGGCCACGACCGCGGAGCGCACTACCTACCGCGGGCCCGGCGACCAGCATCTGCGAGTGCTCAGCCGGGCGATCGTCATGGGCGATCGCATCTTCCGCTTTCGCGTTGCCGGCGACATGGAGAGCATCGCCAGGGCCACCGCGCGCTTCTCGCTGACGGTGAATACGGCGCTGGCCGTGCTGGGGCTGACCCTGGTCCTCGCCGTGTTGTTTCAGGTCGGGCTCGGCCTTCGTCCCCTGGGGCGGATGCGCGCCGGCTTGCGCCGCATTCGTGCCGGCGAGGCCGATCGCCTGGAGGGCGCGTTCCCGCGGGAGCTCGAGCCGCTTGTCGGCGAGCTGAACACGCTGATCGCGCACAACCAGGAGGTTGTCGAGCGCGCCCGCGCCCACGGCGGCAACCTTGCCCACGCGCTCAAGACACCGCTCTCGATCCTCGCCAACGAGGTCGAGCGCGGCGACGACCGCCGCCTGGCCGATGCGACCAGGCGCCAACTGCCGCGTATCGAGCGCCTGATCAACCATCACCTCGCGCGCGCGCGGATGGCAGGCACGGCCGGGGGGCTGACCGGTCAGCAGCCCGTTGGCGCCGTTGTCGACGAACTCGTGCGCACGCTGCGAAAGCTCTACGACGGGCGGGCGATCACGCTCGATCGTGGCGATGCCAGCGATCCGCTCTTTCATGGCGAAAGGGAGGATCTGATGGAGATGCTCGGCAACCTTCTGGACAACGCCTGCAAGTGGGCGCGATCGACGGTCCGCGTCTCGTTCGAAGCGACGGCTGGAGGCTTCGCCGTGCATGTCGACGACGACGGTCCGGGCTTGCCGGAGGCAGAGCGTCAGCGGGTCGTGGAACGCGGCCGCCGCCTGGACGAGAGCGTGCCGGGCTCCGGTCTCGGCCTCGCCATCGTCGCGGATCACGCCAAGCTGTACCACGGCGGGCTGACGCTTAAGGACAGCCCTCTGGGCGGGCTGCGAGCTACCCTCCAGCTTCCGGGGGGCATGGACGAGCCGTCGGTCGCTGCCGAGTGAGCCCTGGCGCTACGCCGCCGCTTGTCAGGTCCCCACGTGGAGCGGCGCGACGAGACCCTGCAACGCCGCGAGCACGGACAGGGGCGTGAGCTTGCCGGTCCGCGGGTTCGCCTCGCTCGGCACACCCTCGATGGTCAGCGTGAAGCGCGTGCTGTCGGCGTCGACGCGGATGGTGTGCGTGTTCCGCGCGACGCCAGGGTCAGCCCAGATCTCGACCGTCGTACGGTCTG
>CAYUKE010000179.1:0-6983 GCA_964445185.1 uncultured Geminicoccaceae bacterium | reverse complement strand
GTCTTGCCGACGCCGGGCTCGCCGATCAGCACGGGATTGTTCTTGGTGCGCCGGGAGAGCACCTGGATGACCCGGCGGATCTCCTCGTCGCGACCGATCACCGGATCGAGCTTGCCGTCGCGGGCGAGCGCGGTGATGTCGCGGGTGTACTTCTCCAGCGCCTCGTAGCTCTCCTCCGCGCCGGCGCTGTCGGCCGTCTTGCCCTTGCGGACCTCCTGCACGGCGCGCTCGAGGTTCTGCGCGGTGACGGCCGCCGCGGCCAGGATCTTGGCCGCTTCATGGTCACCGATGGTGAGCGCCTGGAGCAGCCGCTCGACGGTGACGAAGCTGTCGCCGGCCTTGTCGGCCGCCTGCTCAGCCTGGGCGAAGACGCGGGCGAGCGCCGGCGCAAGGGAAGGCCCCGACGCGCCGCCACCCGAGACCTGCGGCAGCTTCTGGACCGCGTCCTGGGCGCGGGTATGGACCAGCTCGGCGTCGCCGCCAGCGGCCTTGATGAGCTGCACGGCGAAGCCCTGCCGGTCGTCGAGCAGGACCTTCAACAGGTGCTCGGGCAAAAGCTGCGGATGGCCCTCGCGCAGGGCCACGCCCTGGGCCGACTGGATGAAGCCTTTGGCCCGGTCGGTGTAGCGGTCGAACTGCATGATCGTCTCCTGGCTCCCATCGTGGCGAGCGTCCGGCCGGACCCGTGAGCGGCATCCGGCCTGCCATCAACGGATATGGGTTCCGATCCCTGTTTGCACAAGAATTAGGCAGATCACGTCGACGCTGCCTCGGCCTCCAGCCGGTCGTCGGCGGCCTTGGCCCGCCGGTAGGCCTCGCGGTCGCTCACGCGATCCCAATAGGCCTGAAATTCCGGCCGCTCGGGCAGGGTGCCGAACATCATGCCCCAGCCGACATGGGCACCGACGTAGACGTCGGCGGCGGTGAACGCGTCGCCGGCGACGTAGACGCTGGCGGCAAGGCGGTTCGCCAGCGTCTCGACGACCCGGTCCAGGGTGCCGTAGCCGGCCATGCCCTCCTGCTGCGGCGTCGCCGGCGCCGCGCCGAGGGTCTTGTCGGTAGCGGCGGCCTCCACCGGTCCGGCGCAGAAGAACAGCCAGCGGTAGTACGTGCCGCGGGCGGGCGGCGGCGGGGCGAGGCCGGCCTCGGGGAAGGCGTCCGCGAGGTAGGCGCAGATGGCCGCCGTTTCGGTGATGACGACGTCGCCGTGCTGGAGCGTTGGCACCTTGCCCATCGGGTTGAGCGCCAGATAGGTCTCGGTTCGCATCTCCGGGCCGTAGGCAAGGACCTCGGTCGCATAGGGCTGACCGACCTCCTCCAGCATCCAGCGGGCGATTCGCCCACGCGAGTTCGGGTTGGTGTAGAGGATGAGTTGTTCGCTCATTCGGTATCCTTCCAGGGCCTGCTACGTGTCCTCGCTCGGGATGTGGCGCGCGCCGATCGCGGCTGCGAGCCGTCAGACGGCAGCGTGGCTGTGCGCCGCCGCGCCACTCGTTTCGGCGACGAGGTCGACCGCTTCGGCGAGCGGCATCGGCCGCGCGAACAGGTAGCCCTGGCCGGCGGCGCACCGCGCGTTGCGCAGCCATGCCAGCTGGACCTCGGTCTCGATGCCCTCGGCGGTCACGTCGAGCCGGAGATCGGCGCAGAGCTTGATCAGCCCGCGCAGGAGCTGCGCGTCGTTATCGCGCGCATGCAGGTCGGCGATGAACGAGCGGTCGATCTTCACCTCGCTGATGCGGAAGTTGCGCAGGTGATTGAGGGACGAGTAGCCGGTGCCGAAATCGTCCAGCACTAGCGGCAGGCCGGCGGCGCTGAGCGCGTCGAGGTGGCGCCTGGTGCGGCCGCGGTCCTCCATCAGGACCCGCTCGGTGAGCTCCAGGGCGACGTCGTCGATGACGTCGCCGAGCGTGTCGAACACGGTGTTGGCGAACAGCGCATCGGTGAGCTGCACGGGCGAGACGTTGATCGAGAGCCGCACCGGGCGTGCCGACGCTGCCCGCAGCGTGATCAGGTCCGAGGCCCCGCGCTTCAGGACCCAGAGCCCGATCTCGCGGATCAGCCCGGTCTCCTCGGCGACCGGCACGAATTGATCGGGCCCGACAGTGCCGAGGCTGGGGCTGGTCCAGCGCAAGAGCGCCTCGAAGCCGACGAGGCGACGATCGTCGAGACTGTATTGCGGCTGGTAGTGGAGGCGCAGCTCGTCGCGATCCAGGGCTCCGGCGAGCGCCCGCCGCAGCTCGAGACGATGGCGGCTGCGCACCGCCATGCGCTGTCGGAACAGGCGCCAACGCTGGCCGCCGCTGCGCTTGGCCGCGTAAAGGGCGGTATCGGCCGCCTTGACCAGCTCGGCAGCGGTCGCCGCCTGATCCGGGAACAGGGCGACCCCGGCGCTGGCGCCGATGACGATCTCGCGGTTGGCGACGCGGAAGCGATCGGCGATCGCCACGACGGCGCGGTCGGCGATCGCGCCCGCGTCGCGCCAGTCGGCGACCGAGGTCAACAGCACGGCAAACTCGTCGCCGCCGAGACGACCCACGATGGCATCCGGGCCTACCGCGCGTTGCACGCGCGCCCCCACCTCGGCGAGCAGAGCGTCGCCGGCGATGTGGCCATGGGTGTCGTTGACCAGCTTGAAGCCGTCAAGGTCGAGGAACAGCAGCGCTGTCCGCCTGGCGCGACGCCGCGCCTCGGCGACGGCGGCGTCGATGCGCTCGTGCATCAATCCGCGGTTGGCGAGGCCGGTCAGCGGGTCGTGGGTCGCGGCGAAGCGGAGCTGGTCCTCGGCGCGGCGTCGGCTGGTGATGTCGCGGATCGTCAGCACGGAAAGCTGCGGCTCGGCACCGCCCAGGTCCATCGCCGCGAGCTCGATCGGCAGGCTCGTGCCGTCGGGGCGCTCGAGCGCGCCCTCGGCGAGCAGCGGGCCGCCCGCGGCGCGCGCAAGCATCTCGTTCCAGGCCGGCTCGGTCTGCATGAGGGCGTGAAGCTCGCTCGGGCGAAGCCGGTCGTGGTTGATGCCGAGTAGCCGCTGGGCCGCCGGATTGACCTCGACGGCGTCGGCGTGACCATCGATGACGACGACGCCGTCGAGCACACTGCCCATGATCAGGCTGAGACGGCGCTCCTTGCGGGCCAGGTCGAGCGCCTGCTGGCGGCGTTCCGTGACGTCGGTGTAGATCCCGACGATGCCGCCGTCGCGGGTCACCGCTTCGTCGAGCTGCACGGTTCGGCCGTTGGCGAGCGACAGGTCGCGGCTGTCGTGGCGGGCGCGGCGCAGGCGGGCGCGGTGAGCCAGGGCATCCTCGGCGGGCGCCTCGCCAACCTGCAGCCGCGTCACCGCATCGGCGAATTCGGTAAAGAGCAGTCCCGGGGTGAGCTCGCGTGGCGGCAGGCCGAGCATCATCGCGAGCCGGCAATTGCTGAGGACGAGCCGGTCCTGAGCGTCCCAGAGCGCGAAGCCCTGCGCCATCGATTCGGTCGGAACGATGAGCCGGTCGCGGGCCGTCCGCAGCGCGCGGGCCTGGCCTTGCAGTCGCGACACCATGATGCCGATGGCATGCGCCAGCTCCTGCATCTCCGGGCTCGAACCGGACATCTCGGGTGGCTCGAACGCGGCGCCGCGGGTCACTTCGCTGGTCGCGCGCGCGAGGCTGCCGAGCCGCTCGGCCAGCCAGTGGCCGAGGAGCCAGGCGACGCCGGCGCTGAGGATCAAGCCGGCGAAGCCGACCAGCACGGTGCGCCAGAGGACGTGGCTCAGCGTCTCGACGAGCGGCGCGCGCGTGAACCGCGCCTCGATGACGCCGAGTTCCTGACCGCGGCCTAGGACCTCGTGCCGGCGCCAATAGGCATGCTCGTTGGTCGGCAGTTGCGTGGGCTCGAAGGCCGCGCCGATGAGTAACGGAACGGTGCTGGCGACGGTCTGCCCGAGGACGTCGACGACGATGACGACCTCAAGTCGCGGGTGCGCCGTCGCCTCTTCGATGAACACCTGCAGCTCGGCATAATCCTCGGTCAACAGCGCGGCGCGGCTGAGATTGCCGAGGTGAGTCAAATGCACGTCCTCGGCGAGCGCCGCCTGCTCGTCAACGCGCGTCACTGTTAGCCCAAGCACCGTCGCCACGACGACGGCGATCAGCGCCGTCTGCAACGCGAAGATTGTCAGCCCGATGCGGTGCTTGAGACGCATGCCGTTACGATCGGCCAAGCGTCCTCTCTAGCCCCAGGAGCATCGCCCGCACCGGCGCATAGTCGGCATGGTGCGCCGGCACGAAACCGGGCCAGCCGGCGTGCTCGAGCATTCGTCGGCCGTCGTCGGTCTGCGACCACGAGCAGATCTCGTCCCTCAATCGCGCTGACGTCGGCTGTTCGATGTCGCCGCGAAGGATCAACGACAGGCCGATCGGGAGCTTGCTGTGGTAGAAGACCCGAAGCCTCGGGTCGGCGTCCATCTTCAGCTGGCGGATCGCGAACGCCGGCATGGCGCAGGCCGATGCAGCGCCGGTGAGGACCTTGTGGATGCACGACAGTTTCGACGGCGCCGGATCCACGTGAACCTCGCCGCCGTCGCGCAGTCCGAAGTCAGCGAGCGTTGCCGTCGCGACCACCGTCGCAGCCGAGAGCAGCGGCGGCGTTGCGACGGTTGTGCCATGCAGGTCGGCGGGTGACGCGTACTCAGCCTCGGCGCGTGTCACGAAGCTGAGGACAAATGGCGCGTCGAGGCGCACAAGCGGACGGTAGCCGTACCCGTCGATAGCGCGCGTGGCGAAGAACGGATGAACGAAGGCCACGTGGTAGGCCTGGACCGACAGCGCCGCCTCGAACTCCTCGAAGGTGGCCTTGGTCCGCATCAGCACCGGCCGATGCACGGCCGCTTCGAGCGACTGCAGCACCGGTGCAAACAGTCGGTCGAGCGTGAGGGGAGGCAGGTACGGGAAGACCCCGAAACGCAGGGTGCCCGGGTGCGCCACGGCCGCGCCGGCCGAGGTGGCGGCAAGCGCGCCGCCGAGAACGAGCGCGCTTCGCCGGGAGATAGCTCGGCCGCTCGACGAGTCTGAATTCCTGTCCATTCAACCGCCTCATCGACATGTAGCCTACAACTCTAACCAGTCACATCGATGCCGTCACTTCGCGCAAGGGCCACTAGCGCGTGTTGCTTCAATAGCCGACGCAGCGCTCGACGACGCCGTTGATCGGCGTGCCGCGGCGGAAGGCGGCGATGTTGGCGGCGACGCTGCGGGCGGCGCTGGTTGGGTCGGTCGGCGCGGCGACGTGGGGGAGAATCTGGACGCGTGGGTGCCGCCAGAGCGGGTCCTCCGGGGGTAGCGGTTCGACGGCGAAGACGTCGAGGACCGCTTCGGCGACCTGTCCCGTGTCGAGCGCCGCCAGCAGGTCGGCGGTGACGACGTGCGCGCCGCGGCCGACATTGACGAGGCGGATCCCGGGCTTCGCGGCCGCGAGAAGGTGCCGGTCGACGATCCCTCGTGTTGCCGGGCTGAGCGGCAGCAGATTGACGAGAATATCGACGGCGGCGGCTCATCCTAAGGAGCCCATCGCGGCCGGCGTACATGGTCACGTTCGCTATCGGGTGTCCCCGTCTGCTCCAGCCGTGCAACGGGAAGCCGAGCGGCCGCAGCATCGCCATCGCCGCGCGCCCAAGCTCGCCGCTGCCGAGGAAGCCGACCGAGCGGGCGTCGGCTCGGACGCGCTGTGCGGCATCCAGCGGCCGGCGTCCTGTGCCCGGCGGTAGTGCGGATGATCGCGGTGCAGGGCCATGACGTGGGCGGTGACGGCTTCGGCCATCGTTCGGCTCAGCATCGGGTCCACCAGCCGCGCGACGCGCGCGGTGGGCGGTAGGGTCGGATCGTCGAGGAGACCATCGACGCCGGCCCAGAGCGACTGGATAAACCGGAGCCGCGGAAACCGTGAAAAAGCGCGCGGTGGCGGGTTGATAACGATCGCGATCTCGTGGCGGCCGGGTCAGTGTCGCTGGCGCCTAGGATCCGTTCGTTCGGCAGCGCGGCCGCGAGGGCCGCCAGCCACAGCGCCTCAGCCTCGGCGGACAAGTCGGCGATGAGCGCGATGGTCATGGCGCGGAAGCCCAGACGCTGGCGGTGTTCGTCGCGAAGATGAACGACCTGTTGTGCGCCATGAACAGGCTGCGCGCGCTAACTGCGCGGGACAAGCGGCCACGGCGCACCTAGGGATGGCGCGAAGGTCCAGCGGGTATCCCTTCGTCTTGCCTATTACAAAGAGGGGGTCTATGGCCGTTCGTCAACAAAGGCGACGAGTGATCGCCGAAGAACGATTGCGGGGAGGCATGAACGACCATGCCATCATCGATCTTCGTCGCCGTCGCGCAAGCGACGTCCCTGTGGCACGCGCGGCTTCTAACAACCAACACGCTTCGATCGCCGCAGCGGGTCGATCGGACCGGCTCAGGAAGGGAGTTGTAGGTGATGGATAAAGAATCGGGAGAAGCCTATTGGCGGGCGAATGTCAGTCTCGTCCGATGGCTTCTGGTTATTTGGGCACTGGTGTCGTTCGGCTGCGGCATCCTCTTTCGTCCGCTGCTCTCGGCGATCCCGATCGGTGGCACGGACCTCGGGTTCTGGTTCGCGCAGCAAGGTGCGATCCTCGTTTTTCTGGTTCTCATCTTCTTCTATGCGTTCAGGATGAATCAGCTCGATCGCCATTACGGCGTCGATGAGGAGTGAGCGCTAGTCATGGATCAGCAAACTCTTATCTACCTCGTCGTCGGCGCATCCTTCGCTCTCTACATTGGCATCGCGATCTACTCGCGGGCGGCGTCGACCGGTGAATTCTACGCCGCCGGCCGCGGCATCCACCCCATCACCAACGGCATGGCGACCGCTGCCGACTGGATGTCGGCCGCCTCGTTCATCTCCATGGCGGGCTTGATCGCCTTTGTCGGTTACGACAACTCCAGCTTCCTCATGGGCTGGACCGGCGGCTAGGTGCTGCTGGCG
>CAYUKE010000178.1:0-7033 GCA_964445185.1 uncultured Geminicoccaceae bacterium | reverse complement strand
CGTCGGCAGCCACGTCGACGGCTACGCCAACATGCAGAAGGGCATTCTCGAGCACTTCTGGGAGGGCGCCGAGCGAACGCCTGGCGCGGGCCTCAACATCGTGCCGGGCTTCGACGGCTTCGCCGTCGGCAACATCCGCGAACTCGGGCGCATCCTCGGGCTCATGGGTGTCGACGCGACGATCCTGTCGGACGTCTCCGACGTCTACGACACGCCATCGGACGGCGACTTCCGCATGTATGCGGGCGGCACGAGCCAGGAAGAGGTGCGAGCCGCGCTCGACGCCAAGGCGACGCTCTCGTTGCAGGAGTACTGCTCGCGCAAGACGCTCGAGTACTGCGAGGCCAAGGGGCAGGCGACCCACGCGCTGCACTACCCGATGGGCGTAGGTGGCACCGACGAGCTGCTGCTGACGCTGTCGGAGCTTACCGGCTGTGCGATCCCGGACGGCCTTCGCCTGGAGCGCGGCCGGCTTGTCGACGCGATGGCCGACAGCCAGTCATGGCTGCACGGCAAGACCTACGCCATCTACGGCGACCCGGACTTCGTCTACGCCATGGCCCGCTTCGTCATGGAGACCGGCGGCGAGCCGCGCCATTGCCTGGCCACCAACGGCTCCAAGGCGTGGGGCAAGCAGATGCAGGCGCTCCTGGACTCGTCGCCCTTCGGCAAGGACTGCCAAGTCTGGCCCGGCAAGGACCTCTGGGCGCTGCGCTCGTTGCTCGCGACCGAGCCCGTCGACCTCCTGATCGGCAACAGTCACGGAAAGTATCTGGAGCGTGATACCGGCACGCCGCTCGTTCGTTTGAACTTCCCGATCTTCGACCGCCACCACCACCACCGCTTCCCCCTCTGGGGCTATCAAGGTGGGCTCAACGTGCTGGTGAAGCTCCTCGACAAGATCTTCGACCGCATGGACGCCGAGAGCGGCACGCTCGGCGAGACCGACACCTCCTTCGACCTGACCCGGTGAGCTGACACAGGGAGGCACACAATGAAGCCGGGTTTGCAGGCGCAGGTCCGCGAAGCGTTCGAGGAGCCCACCTGCGCCACCAACCGGGCCAAGCCTGAGGCCCAGCGCAAGAAGGGGTGCACGAAGGCGCTCGTGCCAGGTGCTGCTGCGGGCGGCTGCGCCTTCGACGGGGCGAAGGTGACGCTGCAGCCGATCGTCGACGCCGCCCACCTCGTTCACGGTCCCCTAGCCTGCGAGGGCAATGGCTGGGACAACCGTGGCTCAGCGTCGTCGGGCGCCGAGCTGTACCGGACGGGCTTCACCACCGATCTCGGCGAGCTCGACATTGTCATGGGCAAGGGCGAGCGGAAGCTCTACCGCGCCATCGGCGAGGTGATCGAGGCGCACGCGCCGCCCGCCGTCTTCGTCTATGCCACGTGCGTTTCGGCGCTCATCGGCGACGACATCGCGGCGGTCTGCAAGGCCGCGGGCGAGCACCACGGCACGCCGGTCATCCCGGTGGAGGCGCCAGGCTTTGTCGGCTCGAAGAACCTTGGCAACAAGCTCGCCGGCACCACGCTGCTCGACCACGTCATCGGCACGGTCGAGCCTGCAGAGCCTTCGCTCCTGGACGTGAACATCGTCGGCGAGTTCAACGTCGCGGGCGAGCTGTGGCAGGTGAAGCCGCTGCTCGATCGCCTCGGCATCCGCATCCTCGGCGCCATCACCGGCGACGCTCGCTACCGCCAGGTGGCGATGGCACATCGCGCTCGGGTCACGATGCTGGTCTGCTCGAAGGCGCTGACCAACGTCGCGCGGGGGCTCGAAGAGCGCTGGAGCATTCCCTGGTTCGAGGGCTCGTTCTACGGCATCGAGGACACCTCGGCCGCCATCCGGACCATGGCCGCGATGCTGGTCGCACGCGGCGCGCCCGCCGATCTCGTCGACCGCGCCGAGGCGCTGATCGCCGAGGAGGAGGCGCGCGTCCGGGCGGCGCTCGAGCCTTTCAGGCCGCGTGTCGCTGGCAAGCGTGTGCTGCTCTACACGGGCGGCCACAAGACGTGGTCAGTGGTGGCGGCGCTCCAAGAGCTGGGCATGGAGGTCGTCGGCACCTCGGTCCGCAAGTCGACCGAGGGTGACAAGGACCGCATCCGCGAGATCATGGGCGGCGACGCGCACATGTTCGAGAACATGGCGCCCAAGGACATGTACGCGGCGCTCCGCGGCGCCGACGCCGACGTGCTGATGTCCGGCGGGCGCTCGCGCTTCGTGGCGCTCAAGGCCAAGACGCCCTGGGTCGACGTTAATCAGGAAAAGCACGAGGCCTATGCCGGCTATCACGGCATGGTTGAGCTGGTCCGGGCCATCGACCGCGCCGTTAACAACCCGATGTGGGCCCAGGTGCGCAGCCCGGCACCGTGGGAAGCTGGTTTCGAGGCTGCCCGCGTGACCGGTGCTGGGCTCCGCCTCGCCCCGAGCAACACCACCGACTTCGAGGACTGCTGAGATGGCCCGGCTCGTGGCGCAGAGCGGAACGCTCAGCACTAATCCTCTGAAGTCGAGCGCAGCGCTCGGCGCCGCCAACGCCTATCTCGGCGTCGCCCGCGCCATGCCACTCCTGCACGGCGCTCAAGGCTGCACGGCCTTCGCGCTTGTCGCCATGGTCCGCCACTACGACGAGCCCATCCCGCTGCAAACCACCGCCATGAACGAGATCTCGACGATCCTCGGCGGTGCCGAGCAGGTCGAGGAGGCGATCGACAACCTCAAGCGCAAGGCTGATCCGGCGCTCATCGGCATCGCCTCCACCGCGCTTACCGAGACCCGCGGCGAGGATGTGGCGGGCGAGCTGCGGGCGCTCCGGGCTCGGCGTGCGGACCTCGACGATACGGCCATCGTGTATGCCGCGACGCCCGACTTCATGGGCGGGTTCGAGGACGGTTGGGCGGAGGCCACCAAGACGCTGGTCGAAGAACTGGTGCCCCGTTCGGACCGCACCGACCCGCGACAGGTGAACCTGCTCGCCGGCAGCCACCTCACTGTCGCCGACGTTGAGGAGCTGGTGCGGCTGATCCGTGCCTTCGGGCTCGAGCCCATCGTGCTGCCCAACATCGCGACCTCGCTCGACGGCCATGTCGACGACGACTGGAGCGGCACGTCGCGCGGCGGCACGCCGCTCGCCGACATCGCGCGGATGGGCGAGAGCGTTTGCACGCTGGTCGCCGGCGAGCGTCTTCGCGAGGCCGCCGAGCGGCTGCGCGCGCGGACCGGTGTGCCCGTGCGGGTGTTCGAACGGCTCACGGGCCTGAGCGTCGTCGACGGCTTCATCGCCACGCTCATGGAGCTGGCGGCGACGACGAATGCGCCCGACGGTGTCAAGCGGGACCGTAGCCGGCTCGTCGACGCCTCGCTCGACGCGCACTTCCACACCGGCGGGCTCAAGGTCGCCATCGGTGCTGATCCGGACCTCCTCGTCGGGCTCGGTGCCGCGCTCGCTGAGATGGGCGCGGAGGTGGTTGCGGCGGCGTCGACCTCCTGGGCCAATCCGGTCCTCGCGACGATGCCCATCAGCGATGTGGCGATCGCCGACCTGGGCGAGCTGGAGCGCCAGGCGGCAGCGGCAGGCGCCGAGCTCATCATCACCCACGCCCATGGTCGGCACGCCGCCGAGCGGCTCGGCGTGCCGCTGGTCCGGGCGGGCTTTCCGATCTTCGACCGGCTCGGTGCGCAGGACGTGTGCAGGGTCGGCTATCGCGGCACGCGCTCCTTCCTGCTGGAGGTTGCCAATGCCGTCCTCGGAACGAGGCACACCCCGCGTCCCGAGCAATTCGGGGCCGCGCCCGTCGCGGAGGAGTTCGACCATGCACGTGCGTAAGTTCGGCGTCATCGAAGGCGATGTTGGCCTGGCCACCGAGGCCCGCCCCGACGAGCCCGCCATCCGCGTCGCGATCGCTACCAACGACCATCGCTTTCTTGATGCGCATTTTGGCTCGGCGGCGAGTTTCGCCATCTTCGAAGTGGCCGCGAGCCACTGGCGCTTTGTCGAGATGGTGGCCTTCGACGACCCCACGTCAGGCGGCGGCCATCACAGCGACGACGTTGATCGGATCGGCCCCAAGGTCGAAGCCCTTCGCGGCACCGCGCTGCTGTTCGTGCTCGCGATCGGCGGGCCGGCGGCAGCGCAAGTGGTTCGCGCGGGCATTCATCCGATCAAGATCAAGGACGCGGAGCCGCTCGGCGCGGTGGTCCTCCGCGTGCAACGGATGCTGCTGGACAAGCCGCCGCCCTGGCTGCGCAAGGTGCTGCGCCAGGACCGCGCCAAGCGCGACTTCATCGACGATGGCGACGCCGAGGAGCGGGTGGGATGAGCGCGCCCATTGCCGAGCCGGCCGCCGCGCAGGAAGACGTGCTGCCAACATCGCCGTTCCTCGACCAGCTCGTCCAGGTTGTGCGCGCCGACGATACCTGGGGCACCTGGGAGGGGGTGAGCGACATCGATCTCCTTGCTGACTACGTCGTGACCGCCGAGGCACGTCGCGCGATACCGATCTCCGGCGATCCGGAGCCGGAGCTGGTGTGGCGTGTCGAGCAATTCTACGCCGCGGTCGGGCTGCTGCTCGCCCGCCGCACCGGCTGCCGAGTCGAGCCGCTGAGCCGAATCCACTGGGAGGGCTTCGGCCGCGTGGTGCTCATCGCGGGGCGCCTCGTCGTGCTGACGCGACACCTGCGTGACATCCATCGCTTCGGCTTCCCGAGCTTCGCGGCGCTGGCCTCCGCCGGCGAGAGTCTGACCGAGGAAGCCGCCTCGATGCTTCGCGCGCATCCGGATCTGGCGCGCGCCGGCTGACCCCCATCGGCCACGAGGGCCGGGAGACTTGCGATGCCGATTACTGCGCTTACCCGCGACGGACGCACCTACACGCCGACATTTCTCGAAGCCATCGACGCCGGCCGATGCATCGGTTGTGGTCGCTGCTTCAAGGTTTGCGCCCAAGCCGTCATGCGGCTCATGGCCGTCGATGAGGACGGCGACTTGGTCGAGCTGGACGACGAGGACGACGACGAGGTCGAGCGCATGGTGATGGTGCTGGCCGACCCCGGCGCCTGCATCGGCTGCGGCGCCTGCGCGCGCGTCTGCGCCAAGGGCTGCCAAACCCACGCAACGGCAGAGGCGGCCTGACCGCGCCCGCCGCCACGTTGTCGCAAATCGGCCATTGTTCTGAACGCACCACGTCGTCTTTTGGCCGTGATTTTCCAAGCACTTGAAAACAAAGAATAAATAATTCTGGCACGACGATTGCAGAACTTCTTTGACGATCTGTACAAAACTGGGCAGCGCTGAGCGCCTGCGGAGACGAGGACATGTTGGAGCTGACCGACAACGCCCGCCGGGCTATGCAGACGGCGATCGCCGGGACGACGGAGCCTGTCGCGGGCCTCCGCATCATGGTCGAGAGCGGCGGTTGCGCCGGCCTTCGTTACGGCATGGCGCTCGAGCTCGCGGTCGAGCCCGACGACGCCAAGCTCGAATTCGAGGGGCTAACGGTCCTCATCGATCCGGACAGCCGCGTGTTACTCGACGGCGTCAAGGTGGATTTCGTGTCCGACTTGGAGGGCGCGGGCTTCGTCTTCGACAACCCGAATGCCAGCCACAGCTGCGGCTGCGGCCGATCGTTCTGCTGAGAGGGTCCATCGCATGGCCGACAGCGTCGTCACCGACGAAGACCTCGTTCCACAGCTCCGGCCGCGCTCTCGGTACGTCGTTCACGATATCGCGCGTCGGCTGCCCGTTCGCGCCCGCCCGCCGGTCCGCATTGAGCCCGCGACCGAGTTGGCGGCGATCACCAGCCACGAGCGAACCATTGTCGCCGATGTCGTCGCGACGCTGCGGCCGACGTTCCAGGCCGATGGCGGCGACGTTGAGATCGTCGATGTCGTGGGCGGAACGGTGCGGGTTCGGCTCGCCGGCATCTGCGCCGATTGCAGCGCGGCGCCGCTCAGCCTGGCCGGCCTGCAGCGCAGTCTGAGCCGCGCGCTGGGTCGGCACGTCCACGTGCGACCGATCGCCTTGTCGCGCGGAGCGGAAGCGTGAGGGCCTTGCCCCGCTTCGTTCCGGCCTCGCCGCTGGCGCTCTCCGACACGACGCTTCGCGACGGCGAGCAAGCGGCCGGCATCGCCTTCACGCGGGCGGAGAAGCTTGCCATCGCCGAGGCACTCGACGCCGTTGGCGTCGTCGAGATGGAGCTCGGCGTTCCGGCCATGGGCGACGACGAGATCGCCGATATCGTGGCCGTGGCCGCCAGGCTCAAGCGCGCCGTACCCGTCTGTTGGTGCCGGCTGCACGCCGGCGACCTCGATGCGGCGGCGCGGACCGGGGTGCAGCGGGTGCATGTGGCGGTGCCCGTCTCCGACCGCCAGCTTGAGGCGAAGCTCGGCCGCGATCGCGGCTGGGCGCGGGCAGTCGTGCCGGAAATCGTTGGCGAGGCGCGCAGCCGTGGCCTGACCGTCTCGGTGGGCGGCGAAGACGCATCGCGCGCCGAGCCGGGCTTCGTTGCCGAGATCGCCAACTTGGCGGCGAGTGCGGGCGCCATTCGCTTCCGGATCGCCGACACGCTCGGCGTGCTCGACCCGTTCGCCGCCTACAACCTCGTCGCATCGGTCAGCGCCGCAGCGTCGGTGCCGCTCGAGATCCACGCGCACAACGACCTCGGCATGGCGACGGCCAACACGCTCGCGGCAGCCTCAGCCGGCGCCGCCTTCTTGAGCGTCACCGTGAACGGTCTCGGGGAGCGCGCCGGCAACGCCGCGCTGGAGGAGGTGGCGGCCGCCATCGCCGTCGGCGGTGGCATCAGCGGTATCGATCTAACTCGCCTATCCGCGCTTTCCGCGCTCGTAGCCACGGCTGCGGCCCGGCCCGTGCCAATCGTGAAGCCGATCGTTGGCGAGGGCGCCTTTTTCTGGTTGATCGTGTCGGTGTTTCTGTGGCTCGGGTTGTTGCCGAGCGAGTTTATCCGCCGCATCGCCGAGCGTGAGGCGCTGCGGCGGCGCCCGGTGTATCAGGACCCGTCCGACGACCGGGCG
>CAYUKE010000177.1:0-7064 GCA_964445185.1 uncultured Geminicoccaceae bacterium | reverse complement strand
GGCTGCTGAAGCAGGTGCTCGAGGCCGCCGACCTCGATGCCAAGAAATGGCCGCCGCGCGTCCTTTCCACCATCATCCAGCGCTGGAAGGACCGTGGCTGGACGCCCGACCGCGTGCCAGCGAGCGAGCATGGCGACTTCGTCCTCGGCCGCACCCTGGACCTGTACCGCAGCTACCAGGCGCGACTGCGGACCCTGAATGCTTGCGACTTCGGCGATCTTCTCCTCCACAACCTTACGCTGTTCAGCGAGCATGGCGATGTGCTCGAGGACTATCAGAGGCGCTTCCGGGCGCTGCTCGTCGACGAGTATCAGGACACCAACGTCGCGCAGTATCTGTGGCTGCGCTTGCTCGCCCAGGCGCGCAAGAACGTCACTTGCGTCGGCGACGACGACCAGTCGATCTATTCCTGGCGCGGCGCTGAGGTCGGTAACATCCTGCGCTTCGAGCAGGACTTTCCGGGCGCCCAAGTGGTGCGCTTGGAGCGCAACTATCGCTCGACGGGCCACATTCTCGGCTGCGCCTCGGGGCTGATCGCCAAGAACGAGAGCCGCCATGGCAAAACGCTTTGGACCGACGACGCCATCGGCGAGCCGGTGCGTGTCGCCGGTCTTTGGGACGACGAGGAGGAGGCCCGCTTCGTCGGCGAGGAGCTGGAAGCGCTGAAGCGGTCGGGCGAGCCGCTCGCCCAGGCGGCCGTGCTGGTTCGCGCCGGCTTCCAGACGCGCTCCTTCGAGGAGCGGTTCATCGCCATTGGCTTGCCGTATCGCGTGATCGGCGGCCCGCGTTTCTACGAGCGCGCCGAAGTTCGCGACGCAATCGCTTATCTTAGACTCCTGGTCCAGCCTGATGACGACCTCGCTTTCGAGCGCATCGTCAACGTTCCGCGCCGTGGGCTTGGTGAGGCCACGTTGGCCTCGCTGCGTCTGCATGCTCGCGACCGCGAGACGAGCGTTGCGGCCGCAGTGCGCGAGCTCATTCAGACCGACGAACTGAAGCCGCGCCCGCGCCGGGCGCTCGCCGACTTAGTCCAGAGCTTCGACCGCTGGCGCGGACATCTCGAAGGGACCGCACCGCGGGCGCTCGCCGAGACGGTTCTCGAGGAGTCGGGCTACGTCGCGATGTGGCAGCGCGACAAGTCGCCGGACGCGCCCGGTCGCCTCGACAACCTGAAGGAGCTGGTCCAGGCCGTCGGCGAGTTCGACACGCTCGCCGGCTTTCTCGAGCATGTCAGCCTGGTGATGGACAATGTCACCGATCCGAGCTCCGACATGGTCTCGATCATGACGCTCCACGGCGCGAAGGGGCTGGAGTTCGACACCGTCTTCCTGGGTGGTTGGGAGGAGGGGGTCTTTCCCAACCAGCGTGCGCTCGACGAGGGCGGCCGGGCAGCCCTGGAGGAGGAGCGCCGCCTCGCCTATGTCGGCATCACCCGCGCCCGCAGGCGCTGCTGCGTGCTGTTCGCGTCGAACCGGCGGATGTACCAGGGCTGGGTGTCCTCGGTGCCGTCGCGCTTCGTCGAGGAGTTGCCGGCCGAGCATTGCGATTTCCTTCATCGCGATGGCTTTGCGGCCACACGGCTGCGCTCGCCCGGACTGCCGCCGCGTCGCGAGGGTGATCCCTTGCAGCGCTTCAACGCCGCGCGCGTTCGCCGTGGCCAGGTGATCGAGGGCACGGCGGAGCCTGCCGCCGCGCCGAGCCCGCTCTATGGCGTCGGCGTTCGGGTCTTTCACCCGAAGTTCGGCTATGGCCGTGTTGAGCACGTCGACGGTCAGAAGCTCGACATCGTTTTCGACAAGGCGGGTCGCAAGAAGGTCATCGCCAGCTTCGTCGAGACGGCGTCGTGAGCGAGGCGGCCGCGCCGCGGTTCTGGCAAGTCCGCTTCGCGATTGCCGCCGACTGCGTCGACGAGATCCTCGCAGCGATGGATGACGGTATCGACAGCCTGGCCGTCTACGAAGCCGAGGACGGGGCGTGGACGTGCGAGGTGCTGACGAGGGACCGACAGGCCATCGATGGTCTGCGTTCGTCGCTGGCGACGGTGCTCGGTAGCGAGGCGCCCGCGAGCGACACGCTCGAGGTCGAAGAGCTGGGGCCGAAGGACTGGCTCGAAGCCACGCGCCGGAGCTTTCCTGCACGGCGCATCGCGCGCTTCTGGGTTCACGGCAGTCATGTCGACACACCGCCGCCGGCCGACAGCGTGCCGTTGCTGATCGATGCCGGCACTGCCTTCGGCTCCGGCGAGCACGGCAGCACCATCGGCTGCCTGCGCGCGATCGATACGCTAGCGCGCCGCTGCCGATTTCGACGTGTCTTGGACATGGGTTGTGGCTCGGCGATCCTCGCCATCGCTGCGCTAAAGTGTTGGCCGGCGGCGCGGGCCGCGGCGATCGACGTTGATCCGGGCTCGGTCGCGACGGCACGCGACAATGCCGAGCGTAACGGCGTGGCGGCTCGGCTCACCGCCGCCGTCGGTGACGGCTATATGGATCTCCGGCGTGCGGGACGCTTTGATCTCGTCGTCGCCAACATCCTGGCCGGACCACTGATGGACATGGCGCCGGAGCTCGCTCGCTGCCTCGGCCCGGGCGGACATGCGGTTCTCGCTGGCCTGCTCGCGCCGCAGGCCGAAGCCGTCATGCTCGCGCACCGCCGACAGGGTTTGCGGCTGATGGCGCGTGTGCTTGTCGGTCCCTGGGCGACGCTGATCCTGGTGAAGCCGCGGGGACCCGTCCGGCGGCGCAACCGCCGTTACCCGAACCCATTCGAGGTGGAGCAGTGGCCGATGCCGTGGTCGGGCAGCGCCAGTGTCGAGCGGAGCGAGGCATGAGCGCAGGCTCGCGCCCGGTGGCGCGGACCACGGGCTTGGCGCTGGAGGAGCTGTTTCGGCGCCGCAAGGTCGCGATCGGCGTCATCCACTCCCTGCCGCTGCCCGGGGCGCCCGACCATGACGGCCGCTCGATGGCCGAGATTGTTGCCTTCGCGCGCGCGGAAGCGGAGCGCTATCGAGCCGCTGGCTTTGATGGCGTCATCGTCGAGAATCACGGCGACATTCCATTCCTCAAGCCCGATGCGATCGGCCACGAGACCGTGGCCGCAATGGCGGTGCTGACGCGAACCGTCCGCGAAGCAACTGGCCTGCCCACGGGCGTCTCGGTGCTGGCCAACGGCGCCCACGCAGGTCTCGCGGTGGCTGCCGCGGCCGAGGCTGGTTTCGTCCGTGTGAACCAATGGGCCAACGCCTATGTCGCCAATGAGGGCATCGTCGAGGGGCCGGCAGCCACCGCGCTGCGGTATCGCAGCCGGTTGTTCGCGAAGCGCGTGAAGATCTTCGCCGACGTGCACGTCAAGCACGGCGCGCACGCGATCGTCGCGGATCGCTCGGTGGAGGAACTCGCCCGGGACGTCGAGTTTTTCCACGCCGATGCCGCCATCGCCACAGGCCAGCGAACGGGTGACGCGGCCGCGCTCGACGAGCTGCGCACGATCAAGACGGCCACAACGCTGCCGGTCTTGGTCGGCAGCGGGGTGGACGTCAGCAATGTCGGGTCGATCTTGGCGCAAGCCGATGGGGTGATCGTCGCCTCGTCGCTGAAGCATGACGGGGTTTGGTGGAACGCCGTCGATCCGGAGCGCGCGCAGGCGTTCATGACTGAGGTGCTCAGGCTGCGCTGAACGCTCGCGCCGGCGTCCGGAACCAACCGCCAGCTTGGCGGCGGTCCAGCCGCGCGCCACCCTCGTGCCTCGATCGGTCAGGGAGGGGGGCGTGCCGGACGGTCTCGACACCGATGCTCTGCGCCACGGCATGTGGTCGCCGCCGCTGGGAGCGCCCGTGCCACGCAGGCTCTGCACGGATTGCGGCCTTTCGCGGACGAAACTCGCGCGCCGCTGCGGCACGGCGTGCCAGTTCCTCCGCCCCGACTACGCCAGACTGGAGGCGCACGTCCACGGTCGTGCGCGAGATCCCGAGCGTCCGGACGAGCTGCTGTTCGGTCCGTTCGAGCGCATGCTGCAAGCGGCGTTGGTGGCGCCTCGCGCCGGCGCCCAATGGACGGGCATCACGACGCGGCTGGGCGAGCGTCTGTTGGCGACAGGCGCTGTCGATGCCGTGCTGGCTGTGGCGCCAGATCCGGAGGATCGCTGGCGACCGCGGCCGGTGCTCGTGACCGATCCGGCAGCGATGGCGGCGTGCCGGGGGATGCGCATGGGCTACGCGCCCTTGCTCGCCCTGCTCGAGCCGGCGCTGGCCGCAGGCTACCGCCGGCTTGCCGTGATCGGAATCCCCTGCCAGGTCCACGCGCTCCGCACGCTTGAGACCGAACTTGGGCTCGAGCGGCTCTACGTTGTTGGCACGCCTTGCTCCGACAACACCACGACCGAGCGCTTTCGCCAGTTCCTGGCGCTGCTTGATCCTCGACCCGACACGATATCCTACCTCGAATTTCGCGCTGACTATCGCGTAGAGCTACGTTTCAACGACGGGAGGCGGCGCTTCATTCCCTTCTTGATGCTGCCGATCAGCAAGCTGCCGTCCGATTTCTTTCCGCTGACCTGCCGGACCTGCGTCGATTACACGAACGTGCTTGCGGACGTGACGGTGGGCTATATGGGTGGCAGCGGCCAGCAGTGGGTCATCGTCCGCAACGGACGCGGGTCCGAGATCCTGGGTCACCTCGGCGACGAGCTTCGCGCCGTGGCCCCCGGCAGTGGCGGCAAGCGGCAGGGGGCCGTGCGCGGCTTCCTCGCCAATCTGGAACGGGCGGCGGGCGGGTTGCCGAGCCGCGGGATGCCGGGGTGGCTGCGGCCGCTCGTCGGTCGGCTGATGCCGTGGGTCGGACCACGCGGCCTCGAGTTCGCCCGCGCCCGTGTCGAGATGAAGGCCCTCGAGTCGGTGCTTCATCTCCGCCGTGAGCGTCCGCGGGCGGTCGCGCACATGGTGCCGGCGCATATCTGGAAGATCGCGAGCCGCTACGGCGTCGGACCTCGGCCCGACGAACGCCGCTGAGCCGCCGCGAGCGCGTCACTTGCCGTCGCGATCCTCGTCTCCAGCCGGTCCATGAAAGTGCGGCGATCGAGACCGGGTGGGATCGGCTCCAGGAACTCGATGACCGCAACCCCGGGCCGTTTGCCGAATAGGCCCGGACCCCAAACGTGGCCGGTGTGCAGCGCGACCGGCACCACCGGCTGGCCGAGCTGCAGGTAGAGCGCGGCGACGCCCGGCCGATAGGGGCGACGCTCGCCCGGCGGGACGCGTGTGCCTTCGGGAAAGACCAGCAACGAGAGCCCGTCGGCGAGCCGTTCGCGGGCCGCCGCCACCATGAGACGAAGCGCCCGCGCGCCCGTGTCGCGTTCGACCGGGATGCAGCCCGATCGCAATAGGTAGGTGCCGAGCAACGGGACGCTGACGAGCTCCGCTTTGATTAGGATCGCGACGTCCGGCACCAGACGGTGGAAGACAAGGGTCTCCAACGCAGATTGGTGTCGCGCCGCTAGCAGCACGGGTGTCGTCGGCAGCGTGCCTTGGACGTCCAGACGAATGCCGCAGATCAGGCGCAGGAGGGCGATGATGCCGCCTTCCCAGAGCCGCGCGCAGCGCCGGACGCCGGCGCCGTCGAGGAAGGGCAGCAGCGGCAGGCAGGCCAGACAGAGGACCGTGCTCCAGACCACGAACGCCGCTTGAAAGACAAGTGCACGCACGGGCGCCCTCGACCAACTCAAGACTTTAGGCCTACGGTGCCGTTCCGCGGCGCTAAGGATTTGCTAGTTAAGCGTGCGGTATCCTTACCTCGTGTGCAACCGTCGAGGGTCCTGGCGTGCACGTCAGCTGTCCCGAATGCGGAACCAGCTACGCGCTAAAGCGCGAGGTGCTGGAACGTCCGCGAACCCGCCTGCGGTGTCGTCGCTGCAGCCATGTCTGGGACCCACGCCATCCGTTCGGCCCGGTGCCGGCGGCCGAGCCATTGGCGAGCACGACCGCGACTGTCGCGGCGCTCGACAGCGGCGTCGACGAGCGGGACGAGGGCAGACGAGGGGGCGCGGATCAGCCGACATCGCGGTTCGAGGCTGAGGCGACCTCGCCCTTCAAGCCGCCCTGGCGGGCGGCGCTCGCTGCTTCAGTCCTGATCATCTGCCTCGGTGGTGTGGCAGGGGCGGGCTACGCCTACCGGGATCATCTTCCTGGCTTCGGAAAAAGCCAGCCCGAGTTTTCCGAGGTTGAGCCGACGTGGCGCGACGTGGCCGGCGAGCGCCAGTTGGTCCTCTCTGCGACCCTGTCCAACCCGGGTCGGCGGACCGCCGAGATCGACGAGGTCCGTGTCAAGTTCCTCAGCGAGCGAGGTGCTTGGATCGGCGAGCGCGTGATCGCGATCCCGCACGTGCTAGTCGAGCCCGACGCTATGTCGACAGTGGAGATGGCGGTTGACAGCCTGCCGGACGGTACGGCTTCGCTCGAGCTGAGTGTAGTCGCGAACGAGCCGACATCCTGAGCTGGAGCGGCCTGCGGCGGAGGGGAGGCCCGTGGCGACGTCCGCCGCGATGCAAACGGCGCTAGCTGCGGCTGCGGCTGCGGCAGAGCAGGGCGAGGTGCCCGTCGGCGCGGTCGTCACCGGGCCCGATGGGAATGTGCTGGCCGTCGCCGGTAACCGTGTCGAGGCAGACCGCGATCCGACCGCTCACGCCGAGATCCTGGCGCTCCGATCCGCAGCGGCGGCGCTCGGCACGGCCAGGCTGGTGGCTTGCGACCTCTATGTCACGCTGGAGCCGTGCCCGATGTGCGCGCATGCGATCTCTCTCGCGCGGATCAGGCGCCTCTACTATGCCGCCGAAGACCCGAAGGGCGGTGGTGTCGATCACGGGCCACGCATCTTCGCGAGCTCGAGCTGTCACCACCGCCCCGAGGTCTACGGTTTGATCGCCGAGGCGTCGGCCGCGGCGCTCTTGCGAGCCTTCTTCCGCGACCGTCGCTGACGACTGGGCTTAGAGCACGTCCCCGCCATCCGGAATTTGATAACGGAGGAAGACGAGGTTGTCGCCCTGGGCGTCGTCGGTCCAGATCCACTCGGCCT
>CAYUKE010000176.1:3237-7067 GCA_964445185.1 uncultured Geminicoccaceae bacterium | reverse complement strand
GCTGAGCCGCCGGCGTACACCGGCCCCGCGCTCTGGGTCAGGGGACGAGCGGCCACACCAGCGGGATGACGAGGACGGTCGTCAGGCCGGTGACCGCGCTCATCGGCAGGCCGATCCAGAGGAAGTCGCTGAACCGGTAGCCGCCCGGGCCATAGACCAGGGTGTTGGTCTGATAGCCGATCGGTGTGGCAAAGCTGGCGCTGGCACCAATCATCACCGCGACCACGAACGGGCGCGGGTCGAGCCCGAGTTGCTGGACGAGCGTGATGATGACGGGCGTGATGACGACCGCGACGGCGTTGTTGGTCACCACCGCCGTCAACGCCGAGGTGAGCACGTAGACGATGGCGAGGATGGTGAGCGGGGCGAGCGTCTTGAGCAGTGGCAGCGTCGTGTCGACCAGCAGCGTGACCGCACCCGAATCGCTGAGCCCCTGGCCAACGGCGATCATGCCGAAGATCAGCACGAGAATGCGCCAGTCGACGGCGTCGAAGGCCTCGTCCGCGTCGAGACACCCGGTCAGCAGCACGACGGCGACACCGATTACGGCGAGGCCCGCGATCGGCATCAGGCCCAAGGCGGCGAGGACGACCACTGCCGCGAGCGTCGTCGCGGCGATCCAGGCCTTGTCACGTCGCTCTGGGCGCACGGCGGGCTCGTTGAGGTTGACGAGGCCGGAATCGTCCGCGAAGCGCCGGATTTCCTCGGGCTGGCCCTCGACCAGGAGCGTGTCGCCGCCGGCAATGACGGTATCCGCAATGCGGCCGGTCAGGTCCTCGCCATGGCGGTGGATCGCCAGCACGTAGAGCCCGTAGCGGCGGCGCAGCCTCAGGCTGCGCAGCCGCCTGCCGACAAGCCGGCTGCGCGGCGCCACCAGCGCTTCGACGACCACCGCCGAGCGTTCGGTCACGGTCGAGAGGCCACCCGCGAGCGCAAAGCCCTCGTCGTTCTTCAGCTCGATGATGTCGCGGACGCTGCTTTGCAGGACGATTCGATCGCGTGGCGCCAACTTCAGCTCGTGGAGATCGGTGCGTCGGGAATAGTCGTCCCGCACGACATCGATGACCTGGACGCTGCGGCCCCGCAGGCTGGGGATCTGGTCGGGGCGTCGACCGATCAGCGCCGAGCCCTCGTTGACCAGCGCCTCGGTCAGGAACAGAGGTCGGTCCGACTGCTCCAACAGCCCGCTCAGCGTCGGGCGAACCGGCAGGAGCCGAGGGCCGAGCACGAGGAGATAGATGCCGCCCGCGATCGCCACGGCGATGCCGACCGGCGCGATCTCGAAGAGGTGGAAAGGCTCCAGCCCGGCACCGCGTGCGACGCCGTCTACAAGCAGATTGGTCGAGGTCCCGATCAGCGTGCAGCTGCCGCCGAGAATGGCGGCGTAGGAGAGCGGGATCAGCAATTGCGACGGCGCGCGATCGAGATCACGGGCGAGAGCGACGAGCACAGGGATCAGGACCATCACAACGGGCGTGTTGTTGACGAACGCCGAGGCGACCATGCTCGCGAGCAGGACCGCCGGCACGACCAGCCGTGGACTGGTGGTCGCCCCCTCGCGGACGGCCATGACGAAGCGTGCCAGCACGCCCGTTCGCACGAGTGCCGCCGACAGCATGAACATGGCGGCGATGGTCGCCGGCGCGCTGTTGGCGAGGACCGCGAGCATCGCATCGGTCTCGAGGATGCCGGTGACGAGGAGCGCCGCGGTCCCGCCGATCGCGACGACGTCCGGTGGGTAGCGCTCCGAGATGAACAGAACGAACATCGTCGTGACCACGGCGACGGCCACGATCGGGCTGAGGTCTTCCATCGTCTCTCGTGAGTTCGGAACCCGCGCGGCGTTGCGGCCGAATGACCAAAATGTCAACTAGATTTTACGTCGTTAGGCGCGCGCGACGCCTCGAAGCGTGGCGCTAGGGTCCGCGCAAACGGTCGTTCGCGGCCTCAGTCCTGGCGCGGCGGGTGCCCCAGGCCCATCGGCAGCGCCATGAAGTACTTGACGAAAGCGCAATGATTGCAGACCAGCGCCACCTGCGGGTAGGCCTCGTTCAACGCGGCGCGCGCGTCCTCGGTGTGGACCGTGCCGGTCAGCAGGTGGTCCGCGATCGTCCAGTTGTTGTGGTTGCAGACGGGGCAGGCGTGGCGGGTGCCGCGCTGCTGGAGCCAGCGGAAGACGCGTGACTTGTCGGCGGCGGTCAGGCGCCCGGTGCGATCCGGCATCGCTGGTCGCTCAGCCGTCGAGGCGGAGGACGGCGAGCGCTAGCGCCTGCGCCCGCGGGACGAGGCTGTCGAGATGGCAGACCTCGTCGGGCGTGTGCGCATGCTCGCCGATCGGGCCTATGCCGCAGATGGTCGGGATCCCCATGGCGCTCGTGAAGCCCGAGTCCGCCGAGCCGCCGGAGAAGGCCGCCTGCACGGGCAAGTCGATCTCGTTGCAGGCGGCGGCGTAATGGTCGTAGAGGGCGCCGTTGGCCGGGCTCTCCTCCACCGCGAGAAACAGTCGGCGGCTGGTCAGACGTGTCGCCGTGTCGGCGATCTCGACGCGCTGCAAGACGCGCAGCACCGCCGCCTCCAGGTCGGCAAGCATCGCTTGGCTCGGGAAGCGGCAGTCGAAGCCGAAGCGGGCAGACGGGGCGACGGTGTTGGTCGCCTCGCCGCCTTCGACAAGGCCGACATTGACGGTGATGCCGGCGTCGTAGTCGGTCAGCTCGTGGAGCGCTTGGACCTTGCGCGCGAGCACCTCAATGGCGCTCCGACCGCGCCGGTGGTTCGAGCCCGAATGCGCGGCGACGCCGCTGATTTCGACGTCGCAGAAGAGCCCGCCATTGCGGCTGGTCACGACCCCGCCGCCGGGCCGGCCTGGCTCGGCGTTGAAGACGGCGCCGGCGCCCGCCGCTGCCGCTTCGATCATCGCCCGTCCTTCGGGCGATGCGATCTCCTCGTCGCCGGTGCAGAGCAGGACCACGGGCCGTGCGGCACCGCCCGCCTCGCGCAGCGCGCGGAGAACGAACGCGTTGAGCACGAGGCCGGCCTTCATGTCGGCGACGCCCGGCCCGTACGCTTTGGAACCATCGACACGGAAGGGACGCCGCGCCGCTTCGCCGATGGGAAAGACGGTGTCGCGGTGGCCCAGCAGCAGCACGTGCTTGGGCTCGTTTCGCGCGCCGGCCGCCGGCAAGCGTGCCTGCAAGCCGTGGCCGAACGCTCGGCCGGGGATCGTCTCGACGATGAAGCCGGCGCCGGTGAGCCAGTCACGCAGCATGTCGCCGGCGCTGTTCACGCCGGCGCGGTCGTGCGAGCCGCTGTCGATGTTGACCAGCCGCTCGAGCAACGCGATCATCTCGGTCTCGCAAGAATCCAGACTGTCGATGACGGCGCGCTCGGCGTCGGTGAGCGACATGCGGTGGTCTCCAAGGTGCTTGAGGCGTCAGTTCGACGCGCGCTCGAGAGTGTATAACCTACGGTTGCTTTGCGGCAACTCTGCTCATTGAGTATCGGTCTGGCACGGCTGTCTATCCAGTGGTGACACGCGAGAAGGGGCGGGCGCCGAGATGAGCCACGAACCGCAACAGGCGTCAGCGCCGCTCGCCGTCACGATGGGGGACCCAGCTGGCATTGGACCAGAGATCGTACTTCGGGCGCTCGAGCGCTACGCGCCCGACGACCGTCCGTTCGTCGTCGGCGACCCGGCTTGGCTGGCCGCGATGGCATCGCGGCTCGGGCTGGATCTCGACGTGCGGGTCGTCGCCGAGGGAGACCGGATACCCAGCGGACCCGGCTCCATCGCCGTGGTCCGGGCCGCCGAGGTGCCCCGCGACCTGGCGTTG
>CAYUKE010000176.1:0-3227 GCA_964445185.1 uncultured Geminicoccaceae bacterium | reverse complement strand
GGCCGCGTCGTGGGGGTGTGGCTGGTCTGGGGGGAGGCCGGCGTCGCCGCCTTCGCCTGCGTGCGTCGCGGGATTGAGCTTGCCATGTCGGGTGTGGCACGCGCGTTGGTGACGGCACCGATCAACAAGGCGGCGCTGGCGGCGGCGGGGATCGCCTTTCCCGGGCATACCGAGATGCTGGCCGAGGCGCCCGGCGCCGCCGACGTGGCGATGATGCTGGCCACTCCGCACCTGAGGGTGGTGCTTGTCTCGATCCACGTGCCCCTCGCCGAGGCTGTCCGTTACATCGACCACGCTGGGCAGCTCCGCGCGATCCGCTTCGCCGATGTCGGCGGGCGGGCGCTTGGCATTGAGCGGCCTCGCATCGCCGTCGCCGGCCTCAATCCGCATGCTGGAGAAGGGGGCCTGTTCGGCCGCGAGGAGATCGAGATCATCGCGCCCGCCGTCGTCGAAGCACGGGCAGCGGGCCTCGACGTACGCGGCCCGTTGCCTGGTGACAGCGTGTTCCGTCAGGCCCGGGACGGTGAGTTCGACATTGTCGTCGCGCAATACCACGACCAGGGCTTGATCCCGATCAAGTACCTCGGTCTGGCGGACGGTGTTAACGTCACGCTCGGCCTGCCTTTCGTCCGCACGAGCCCGGACCATGGAACCGCGTTCGACATCGTTGAGCGCGGCTGCGCCGATCCGGCGAGCCTTGTCGCTGCCATCGCGTTGGCCTCCACGATGACTACAAAGAAATCTTCGACTTTTATTGAGAGGCGTACTATGAAGTAAACAGAGGGTGGGGCGTATTCATAAAATGGAAGACGTCATGCCGACGCGCTCTCACATCCTCGTGGTCGATGGCGAAGATCCTGCGCGACATCAGTTGGTGGGACACTTTTCCGACCAGGGATATCGCGTCAGCGAAGCACCGACGGGATCGGCGTTACGCGACCTGATCGGACGGCAGGTGTTCGATCTCGTTTCTCTGAATATCGGTTTACCGGATGAGGACGGCATCGCGTTGCTGCGTGACCTTCGCGCCGCGTCGCCGGTGCCTGTCATGGTGGTAACCGAGCGCCACGCCGAAGAGGACCGGCTGACGGCGCTCGAGGTCGGCGCCGACGACTATCTCGTGAAGCCCGTCTGCGAGCGCGAAGTGGTTCTTCGGGCGCGGAACATCCTTAGACGCGTCAGCGCCGCGCGTCCGCATCAAGAGACGGTCTTCCGCGTTGCCGGCTGGGTGTTGGATCCGATGACACGCCGCGTCCGGCTCCCCGATGGACGCAAGGTCGGTCTCACGCGCGGGGAGTTCGAGCTGTTGGGCGCCCTGGTGGTGCGCGCTGAGCAAGTCGTCCCGCGCCGCGATCTGCTTGCCGACCTGACGCACCGCGGCGATGTCCCGACCGAGCGAACCGTCGACGTTCTGATCGGCCGTTTGCGGCGAAAGATCGAGCCCGACCCGCCACGTCCTCGCTACATTAAGACCAAGCACGGCCGCGGCTATCTGTTCCGCGCCATCGCCGAGGCCTGAGCACGCCGCCGGGTCGGGCGAGGCCCGCCAACGCGGTCGGTCGTGCTTGGGCAACGCCAGATTGCGGAGACGCGCATGGTTCGTCGCGGGCGAGAGTTCATCCAGCTGCCAGGCCCGACCAACATCCCCGACCGCGTGCTGCGGGCGATGCACTGTCCGTCGGTGGACTTCGCGAGCGACGCGTTCAGCGCGATGGCACAAGCCTGCTTGGCCGACCTCCGCGCCGTCTTTCAGACGGCCGGCCGCGTCTACGCATTCTCTGCGAACGGGCACGGCGCCTGGGAGGTGGTCCTCGACAACCTGGTCGCCGACGGTGAGGGCGTCCTCGTCGCCGACACCGGCCGGTTCGCCGAGGCCTGGGCCGAGATGGCCGCGGCCCTCGGTGTCGAGGTGACGCGAACCGAGCGCTTCTATCGCCGCCCGCTCGATCCCGAAGCCGTCGCTGCGTGCCTGCGCGCCGACCCCGGCCATCGCATTCGAGCCGTGCTGATGGTGCACGTCGAGACCTCGACCGGCATCGCGCACGACGTCGGCGCCGTCCGCGCCGCGATCGACGCGGCAGGCCATCCGGCGCTGCTGGTCGTCGACGCGATTGCCTCGCTCGGCTGCATGGACTTGCCAATGGACAAGCTCGGCGCTGACGTGGTCATCGCCGCATCGCAGAAGGGCCTGATGCTGCCCGCCGGCATGGCGTTCGTCGGGGTGGGCGAACGCGCCGCCGCGGTTGCTGCCGCCGGCGGCGCACGTCGGCGCTACTGGGACTGGCGCCTCCGCGATGGTGACGAAAGCTATTTCTGGTTCTACGGGACGCCGCCCGTGCAGATGCTCTTCGGGCTCCGCGAGGCGATCGACATGTTGTTCGAGGAGGGGCTGCCCGCGGTCTTCGCCCGCCACAACAGACTCGCCGAAGCGGCGCGTCGCGCAGTCGGCCACTGGGGTGGCGATGGCGACGTCGCCTTCCACTGCGAGGTTGCCGCGGCGCGCTCCGATGTTGTGACGGCGCTCCGCTTTCCGTCCGGTGCCGATCCCGACGCACTGCGTCGGCTCTGTCGCGACCGGCTCTCCGTTGCCTTCGGCGGCGGGCTCGGCCCGTTCCAAGGCCAGCTTCTGCGCATCGGCCATCTCGGCGACCTCAACGAGCCGATGCTGCTGGGCGCCCTCGGCGCGTTGGAGACGGCGATGCGGGCGCAAGCGGTGCCGCACCTGCCCGGCGGCGTCGATGCGGCATCGGCCTATCTGGCGGCGACCCTGGGCTGAGTTCTCGCCGTCGGCGACCGTCGGCGCGCGGGCTCAGGCCCCCGTGAAGGCTTCGATGCCGGTCTGGGCACGCCCGAGGATGAGGGCGTGGATGTCATGGGTGCCCTCGTAAGTGTTGACGGTCTCCAGGTTCGAGCTGTGCCGCATGACGTGGTACTCGTCGACAATGCCATTGCCGCCGTGCATGTCGCGGGCGGTGCGGGCGATGTCGAGCGCCTTGCCGCAGCCGTTGCGCTTGACCAGGGAGATTGCCTCCGGCGCCAAGCGCCCCTCGTCCATCAACCTGCCGCAGCGCAGCGCCGCTTGCAGCCCGATGGCGATCTCGGTCTGCATGTCGGCGAGCGTCTTCTGCACGAGCTGGTTGGCCGCGAGCGGCCGGCCGAACTGCTTGCGATCGAGCGTGTACTGCCGCGCTGCGTGCCAGCAGGCCTCGGCGGCGCCCCAGACGCCG
>CAYUKE010000175.1:0-7089 GCA_964445185.1 uncultured Geminicoccaceae bacterium | reverse complement strand
ATGCTGTTGATGAGCGAGCGCGGCATCGGGCACCTGCCCGTGGTCGACCGTGGCCGCGCGATCGGAATCGTCACCCGCACCAACATGATCCGGCGCCAATCGATCTCGAGCGTCTTCATGATTGGTGACATCGCCAAGCGCGAGCGGCTCGACGACCTCGCCCAAGTGACCGCCCAGCTGCCGCAGCTCCTGGCCCAGCTCGTCGGCGCCGGCGTCACACCGCGGCGTGTCGGTCAGGTGATCACGAGCGTCGCCGACGCGCTCACCCGGCGACTGTTGCAGCTTGCCGAAGCGCAGCTCGGCAGCCCACCGATCCCTTATCTTTGGCTCGCCTGCGGCTCCCAGGGCCGCCAGGAGCAGACCGGCGTGTCCGATCAGGACAACTGCCTGATCCTGCACGACGACTACGACGTCACGACGCACGGCCCCTACTTCGAGCAGCTGGCCCGCTTCGTCTCCGATGGCCTCGACGCCTGCGGCTACTACTACTGCCCGGGCGAGATGATGGCGACGACCGATAAGTGGCGCCAGCCGCTGAGCGTCTGGCGGTCCTACTTCCAACGCTGGATCAAGAAGCCGGACCCGATGGCGCAGATGCTGTCCAGCGTGATGTTCGACCTGCGCGGCATCGCCGGCGACTTGTCGCTGCATGCCGGCCTGCAGCGGGAGACGCTGGATGCCGCGGCCAAGAACAGCATTTTCCGCGCGCACATGGTTGCCAATTCCCTCGGTCACCAGCCACCCCTCAGCATCCTGCGCGGTTTCGCGCTGATTCGTTCCGGCGAGCACAAGAACACGGTCGACCTCAAGCTCAACGGGGTCGTTCCGATCGTCGATCTGGCGCGGGTCTACGCTCTCGATGCCGGGCTCGAGGAGGTCAACACGCGCGACCGCATCGTCGCCGCGCGAGCCGCGCACAGCCTCAGCGAGTCGGGTGCCGCGGACCTCGAGGACGCCTACGACACCATCACTCGCGTCCGCTTGGAGCACCAGGCGAAGCAGATCCGCCACGGCGAGAAGCCGGACAACTTCCTCGCGCCGTCGAGCCTATCCGCCTTGGAGCGTGGCCACCTGAAAGACGCGTTCGGCGTGGTCAAGTCGCTGCAGTCGGCGCTTGGCCACGGCCGTAGCGCCAGCTGAAAGCACGCCCGCTTGAGCGCCTTCCTTCTGATCGGAACGATTGTCTCCGGCATCGCCGTCGCTGCGATCTTCCACCTCGTCCTGCGGTTCCTCGGCGTGACCGTGCCGCGCTGGCTGCTGCCGACGGTCGCCGGCGCCACGATGCTCGTCATGCATGTCGGCTTCGAGACGACCTGGTTCGAGCGCCTCCGCGCGCAGCTCTCGGATCGCATCGAGGTCGTCGAGACCTTCACCCGCGAGGCTTGGTGGCAGCCCTGGTCCTACGTGCTGCCGCAGATCGTCCGGTTCACCGCGATCGACACGGCCAGCGCCGTCGTTGTCGGCGAGGCGCGAGTCCAGGTCGAGGTATGGCTCGTTGATCGCTTCCAGGGATCGGTGAGCGTGGTTCAAGTCTACGACTGCGCAACGCCGCGGCGGGCCGACCTCGGGGCCGGGGCGAGCGCCGCGGACGCGCTGGACTGGGTGCGGATCGAGGCCGACGACGCGGTTCGTCGCGCCGCTTGTCGCCTGGGCCCCTAGACGCCACCACTTTTCGGCCTGCAGACAACCGTCGGAATTCACGCTATGGGCCTTGAACGCTAAGGATACCGCGTCCGGCAGGGAGGCGCGAAAAATGGACCGACGAGCCGTTCTCGTCGTCGATGACGAACCGATCATGCGGTTCTGTCTGGAACGTCTTCTCACCGCCGACGGCTTTGCCGTGCGGACGGTTGCCAATGCTGCAGGCGCGCTGGATTCGCTTGCCGTGGAAGCGCCGGATGCCGTGATTCTCGACGTTGTGCTCGACCAGGACGATGGGTGCGTCCTCTGCTTGAAGATGCGCGAAGCTGGCCCCAAGGACATGAAGATCGTCATGGTCAGCGCGCGATCACGCCCCGACGATGTCGAGAAGGGACTGGCAGCCGGCGCTGACGCCTATCTCGCCAAGCCGTTCGGCATGGATAGCCTGCGCGACCGTCTGGCCGCGCTCCTCGCGGACGGGCGGGCCTGAGCCTCTTGGAACACTGGAATCTCAGACTCCGGGTTTTTCTTTTCTTCGCGCTGATCGCCGGCGGGGCGGCCGTTTGCCTGGCTGCTGGCTTCGGGCTCACCCTGAGCCGGCTCGACGCGGCGGCGCTGCCAACGCTCGTGCTCGCCTTCGGCGGTGCCGGCTTCGCCATCGTCGGCCTGACCCTCTGGGTTTGGCTGCAGTTCGACGAGAACGTGGCAAAGCCTATTCTTGCTATCGGTCACGACGTGCGCGCCGTCGTCCACGGTGGCGCCCGCGGCGGGCGGGACCCGGCCCAGGGACGCTATCTCGGCTTCCTCGCACCGGCGGTGGCGGAGGTGACTAGCGAGCTGGCGCGGACCCGGGCCGACACAGAGGCACGCATCGACGAGGCCACGTTGGATGCGCACCGCCAACGGGCGCGTCTCGAGGCGGTCCTGCGGGATCTCCAGGAAGGCGTGCTGATCTGCAACCTCGACCACGAGATCCTGCTCTACAACGAGCGCGCCGTCGAAATCCTCGAGGAGACCGGCGAGGTCGGGCTCGGCCGACCGTTCTTCGCGCTGGTTGCCGGCGAGCCGTTCCGGTTCGCGCTGGACCGGCTCAATCGACGCTTCTTCGAGGAGCGCTATGCCGACCATCCGCACGGCCTGACCGCGCTCGCTGTCGCGCCGACGCGGCTGGGCGGCCGGACGCTGAAATCGCGGGTCGCGCTGATGCTCGACGGCGATGGCAAGGCGCCCGTGGGCTACGTCGTCGCCTTCGACGATGTGACCGAGGAGATCGAGGCGGGTGCGCGCCGCGACAGCGATCTGTATCGCTCGGCCGTCGAACTCCGCCGGAGCGTCGCCAACCTCGCCAGCTTGACCGAGGTCGCGCTCGACGCGTTGCCGGACGACGAGCGGCGCGACCTTGAGAAGACGCTCGGCGCCGAGCGTGAGACGTTGACCGCGAAGCTCGACGCGCTCGACGAGGTCGGCCGCGACGCGCTGATCAATCCCTGGCCGACGTCACCCATCTACGTGCCGACGCTGCTCGCGATCCTCGGCGACCACGTCGTCGACGCCTGCGCCGTCAACATGACGGAGCGGCCGGAGGATCTGTGGGTGCGCTGCGATGCGGCGAGCATGATCGCCGCGTTGGGACACACGCTCGAGCACCTGGCCGAGAGCGGCGCCGGCCGCCAGGTCCTCGTCGAGTTTCGGGCGAGCGCTGGGCGCGTCATGCTGGACTTCGTCTGGAGCGGCCGCCGCGTGCCGGAGCCGCAGCTCGCCGCCTGGCTCCACGAGAGCCTGGGCGAGGGATTGGGACATGTCACGGCGCGCGCGGTTCTCGACCGGCACAAGACCGATCTGTGGTGCGTTGATCGGGGCCACGACGAGGTCGCCTTGCGCTTGCCGCTCGCTCGCGCCGAGGCGGTCGGCAGGCATCCGCGCAAGGTCGCACCGACGCTGTCCGCTCGACCGGAGTTCTACGACTTCGACCTATTCGGTCGGCGCGAGCGGACCGCCTTCACCGAGGCGCCGCTGCGCGAGCTGACGTACGTGGTGTTCGACACCGAGACGACCGGCTTGGAGCCCCAGCGCGGTGACGAGATCGTTCAGATCGGGGCGGTGCGCATCGTCAATGGACGCGTGCTGCGCGGCGAGAGCTACGACCGGCTGGTCAACCCTGGCCGCCGGATCCCGCCGGGCGCGACGCGTATCCACGGCATCGCGGACGACGATGTGGTGACGGCCGAGGCGCTGGCGCCGGCGATCGCTCGCTTCCACACCTATGTTGGCGGCGCCGTCCTGGTCGCGCACAATGCGGCGTTCGACATGAGCTTCCTCACCAAGCATCGTCGCGGGTCGGACGTCGCGTTCACGCAACCGGTGCTTGATACGGTTCTGCTCGCCGCGCATGTCTTCGGGCCCGGCGCAGAACTCACCCTCGACGCGCTGGCCGAGCGGTTCGACGTGCACCTTCCCGAACGCGACCGGCACACCGCGTTGGGTGATGCTTTGGCGACGGCCGAGGTGTTTCTCCGGCTGGTCGCGTTGCTTGAGGCATCCGATGTCCGGACGCTTGGTGCGGCGATTGCCGTTTCCGAGCAGCAGGTGGCGCTGCGGCGGCGCCAGAGCGCTTATCAGACGGGTTGAACCGCGGTCTGTTCGGCGACGCGGCAGAGGCTGAGGCACGCGTGCCGGAGGCGATCGGCGGGCAGCGTCAACCCGATGCGGACGCAACCCCGGGCGGCCGCGCCGAAGGCCGCTCCCGGCACGACGACGATGCGCTCGCGGTCGAGCAACAGGTCGGCGAAGCGAAGCCCATCAAGGCCGGCCCGGGTGACGTCCACCAAGACGAACAGCCCGCCGGCCGGCGGCAGCGCGCGCAGCCGATCGGTCTCGACGAGCGCCTCGAGGACGGCGGCGCGACGCGCTCTGAGCGCCGCGCGAATGGGCGCGACCAAGCCCGGGCCGGCGTCGACGGCAAACGCGGCCGCATCCTGGACGAACTGGTTGACGCCGAAGAGCAGCGACGGTGTCAGTTGGTCGAGGCCGGCTGCGACCGCCGGCGGTGCGATGGCCCAGCCGATCCGCCAGCCGGTCATGGCGTGCGACTTGGAGAGGCCGTCGATCACGATGGTGCAAGCAGGTCCTGCCGGCGTCGCGAGCGGGGAGACGTGCGGGCCGTCGTAGACCAGCGCGTGATAGACCTCGTCGGAGATGCACCAGACGCCGCGGGCAGCGCACAGCTCCGTCAGCCGCTCCAGGCTAGCGCGGGGGAAGACGGCGCCGCTCGGGTTGCTCGGGCTGTTGACGACGATCGCGCGCGTCCGCTCCGTCATGGCCGCGGCGACCGCGTCGACATCGAGGGCGAAGCCGTTCCGCGGATCGAGACGGACGCCGATGGCGCGCGCACCCGCCGCGGCGACGCACTTCTCGAAGGTCGTGTAGGCGGGTTCCAGGAGTATCACCTCGTCGCCAGGGCCGGCGACGACCGCGAGCGTCGCGAACAGGGCGCATTGGGCACCCGGAAAGATGAAGACCTGTTCGGACGCGATGGCGGCCGAGGTGCGGGCAGCGGTCGCCACGGCGACGGCGTCACGGAGCGCTGGCTCGCCCGCCGGCGGCGCGTAGTGCGTCCGCCCGGCCCGCAACGCGCGCTCCAGCGCCGCGGCGATCGGTAGGGGCGTCGCGAAATCCGGATCACCGACGCCCAGATCCGTGACGTCGGCGCCGGCGCGCGCCAGGTCAGCGCCGCGGTCGGTTACGGCCCAAGCATCGGAGCGACCGCGCGGCAAGCGCGCGACCAGCGGCGACAGCGGAGGCAAGGTCCGGTGCATCACGAACGTTATGGTAGCACTACTCGCGTATGGCGCTAGTTATTTTGTTGCTGCTCGCTTTCTAGGCGAGCCAGCACTTCGGCAAACACGGTCGGCTCCTGCGCGCCTTGGACGAGATAGCGACCGCCTAGAATGAAGGTGGGGACGCCGGTGATGCCGCGCTCGGTCCAGAACCGTTCCTCCGCGCGGACGTCGGCGGCGTAGCGTCCCTCCTCGAGGACGGCTGTCGCCTCGGCGCGGTCGAGACCGGCCTGCTCGACGGCGTCGAGCAGCACGGCCGTGTTGGCGACGTTCTCGGCGCGCGCGAAGTAGGCGTCGAAGAGCGCGAACGTCAGCGGTCCTTGTCTGCCCAGCCGCAGCGCCCAGTGGAGGAGCTGATGCGCCTTGAACGTGTTGAAGATGCGCGTGTCGGCGCCGTAGCGAAAGGTTAGGTCGAGGGATGCTGCCAGCTCGGTGAGCTGAGCGCGGGCGGCGCTACTCTGGTCCGCGCTCGCGCCATACTTCTCGGCGACGTGGGCCTGCAGGTTCTGGCCGGCCTCGGGCATGTTCGGATTGAGCTCGAACGGGTGCCAGACGATGGCCGCCGTCAGCTCGCCAACGTGCTCGATCAACGCCCGCTCGAGCCGCTTGTAGCCGATCGCGCACCAGGGGCAGACGACGTCTGAGATGATGTCGATACGGACCTCGGTCATCGGGCATCTTCCCTTGCCGGGCGCCTCCGCGCGACGACGCTCGGCGCAGGTCACCGCAAGCATACTTGCAACGAAATGACCGATAAGGCTGGCGCGTCAAAGGGGGGGCAACGACGACAGCGCATCGGTCGGCGGCAGTCAGGCGCACGCACGCGCGCCGAACGGGCGATTGTCGCCCGCGCCGCAGTCCCGCCGATGTAATCACAGGTGATGACCTGCTCGCACGGACGTCGCGCGCCGCGGTTGGCCACGCTCGCCGCTGTTGCCTTCGGCTTCGCTCTCGCCACGCCGTTGGCGAACGGCGCCGAGCCTTGCGCCGCGATCAGGCACACGCCGCCGACGCTCCGGATCGAGACGGACTTTCGCGCCTCCGCCCAGCGACCGCCGGCGGAGCCCGTCGACAACAGCATCCTGCAGCGGATCGCCGCCAGGAGCGCCATGCCCGGGCTGCTCGGGCTGACGGTCGCCAAGCCGCACGTCGAGGCAGACTATGCGCTGGCGGTGGTCCAGCGGAACGGCGTGCGCTGCGCCGCGCTCAGCCGCGTTCGCGTCGCAACGCGCCTCGAGCAAAGGGTCTACGCCGACCGTCGGCACGGCAGCCTGAGTTGCGTCGGCCGCATCATTGCCGAGCACGAGCAGCTCCACGTCAACTACAACAATCGCGGCTACCGTGTGCTGACAGCGAGCCTGAGGGCCGATCTGCGTCGTCTAGAGCTCACGCAGGCAGGGCGCTGGCGCCCGCTCGAGGCCTTCGAGCGGGAGATCCGTCGAACCCTTGGCAACACGACGCAGCGCGCCCTCGCAGAATATCGGCGCACAGCAGAGCCGCTGCACGCCGCGATCGACACGCCAGAGGCCTACCGACGTCAGTTCGCCCGCTGTCGTCGCGCCGGCGGTTGAGGCCGGGGCCCCCGGGCCCAAGGCCGGGCCCCCCCCCCCCC